>VGOP01000014.1 GCA_016875875.1 Chloroflexota bacterium
CCCTTGAGTCCCTCTATCACTATCATGGCTTTGGTCTTAGGATCCCATTTTCTTCTTTTCATGGCTGTTTTCCTTTCAGCCATTTTACTCTCTTAGCTCAAGCCCTGTCTTAATGGGGAGCAGTATAACCTATAATAAGAATCTATATATAATTTACCTAGAAGATATGTAAACGCAGCGCCAACAGTAACAAATGTTGCGAAATATGGTAACCAAGCAAGCCAATTATTTCTTGTCTGCATTTTCCGTAAATTTTTACATCTTCATGTTCGCGTCAAATATATTCCAGTAAAAATCAATATAAGTGCTAAAATTCCCCACAGAACCGTTGGCCATACGGGGAAAACCAATCCTTGAATATATGCACCTATCTGTATGCCGATTGTGCCAAGAATCACTAAAGCCAATCCAAATAAGCCAACAATCAATATTATTACGCCCAAAAGAAACTTAAACAGGCCCATATCAGAAAACCCCGTAAGTTAAATTGCTTTATGCTACTGGAGCAATAATATCATTTATATCATTTGGGAATCAATGAATTACAAGCTGCTAATAGCTTTCATATCATTGACAAGACCATGGGGGTCTCTTTGGACTGAAGGTTTTCCCATCAGCATGAGTTAGTCGCATTTTTATACATTAGTACTTTCCAATACACAACTCAGAAAACTAACCAACAAACTGACGAAATCTGTGGGAGCAGGATAATAGCATCACTTTCCGCTGTAATAACGACTACTTAAACCTGGTAAGTGGTGACAGCAGTTCTTCGTCTTTTCTTAGCTCGATGATGCGGTCGCGGAGCAGGGAGGCTTTCTCGAACTCGAGGTTCTTGGCGGCTTTTCTCATCTGCGCTTCCAGGTCTTTGATGAGACGGAGGACCTCTTCCTTGGATATGGGCGTAGGCGTGTAGGCAGCTTTGGTCTCAGCTACCACCTTGACTCGCTCGGTGATGTCCTTAATTGCCTTCTTGATTCCCTGCGGAGTGATGCCGTGCTCTTTGTTGTAAGCTTCCTGAATCCGGCGGCGCCGTTGAGTCTCCTCCATGGCTTCATGCATGGATGCCGTCACAGTGTCAGCATACATGATGACATGGCCGTCAATATGACGGGCTGCCCTGCCCATCGTCTGGATAAGCGCCCCTTTAGACCTTAAGTAACCTTCCTTGTCGGCATCCAGGATAGCTACCAGGCTTACCTCGGGCAAGTCCAAACCCTCGCGGAGCAGGTTTATGCCTACCACCACATCATAGACGCCGAGGCGAAGGTCGCGCAGAATCTCCACCCGCTCCAGGGTGTCAATCTCGGAATGCAGGTAATGCGTCTTAATCTCCATCTCCCTCAGGTAATCGTCCAGTTGCTCAGCCATACGCTTGGTCAGCGTGGTTACCAGGCAGCGCTCACTTTTATCCACCCTGGTCTTAATCTGGTAGATAAGGTCGTCGATTTGCCCTTTAGACGGCTTGACTTCAATAGTAGGCTCAAGCAAGCCGGTGGGACGTACCAGCTGCTCCACTACCTGCTGGCTGTGCTTGTATTCATACTCGCTGGGAGTAGCCGATACGTAGGCAACCTGATTAATGCGCTGCTTGAACTCATCGAAGCTCAGAGGGCGGTTGTCCAGCGCCGACGGCAGGCGGAAACCGAAATCAACCAGTGTCTGCTTGCGGGAGATGTCACCGTGATACATGCCACGTATTTGAGGCAAAGTCATGTGAGACTCGTCGATAAACAGCAGGAAGTCATCGGGAAAATAATCGAGCAATGTCCAAGGCGCGCTGCCCGGGGCTCGACGCTGCAGATGACGGGAATAGTTCTCCACGGCATGGCAGTAGCCGACTTCACGGAGCATTTCCAAATCGTAGTTGGTGCGCGCCTCAAGCCTGGCAGCTTCAAGCAGCTTGCCCTGGTCTTTAAGCTCTTTCAGCCTCTCTTCCAGCTCAACCTTAATATCCTCTATAGCCAGCAGGAGCTTGTCATGTGAAGTGACGAAGTGCTTTGCCGGGTAAATGTCCACCGAATCACGCTCCGTCAGCAGCTCACCGGTAAGTGGGTCGATGTCAACGATACGCTCGACCTCATCACCAAAGAACTCAAGCCTGACGGCTATTTCCTCATACGCCGGCTGGATTTCCAGAGTGTCCCCGCGGATGCGAAACCGGCTGCGAGTAAAATCGAAGTCGTTCCGTTCATACTGCATGTCCACCAGGCGGCGAGCCAGCTTGTCCCGATTGCATTTCTCGCCCTTTTTCACAGCAGCCACAAAGCTGCGGTATTCCTCAGGCTCGCCCAGGCTGTAAATACACGATACCGAAGCCACTATGAGCACGTCCCGGCGGTCAAGCAAAGACCGAGTGGCGGCATGGCGTAGCTTGTCGATTTCCTCGTTTATATCGATTTCCTTCTCGATATAAGTATCAGTATTGGGAATGTAAGCTTCTGGCTGATAATAGTCATAGTAACTGACGAAATACTCCACGGCGTTATCAGGGAGATATTCCTTGAACTCGGTAGCTAGCTGAGCGGCCAGGGTCTTATTGTGGCAGATGACCAGGGTCGGCTTCTGTACCCTCTCCACGGCGTTAGCCATGGTGAAAGTCTTGCCGCTGCCGGTAACACCGAGCAATGTCTGCTGCTTGTAGCCTTTATTTACACCTTCGACCAGCTTGTCCACTGCCTGTGGCTGGTCGCCGGTGAGTTTGAAATCGGATACAATTTTGAATTGTGGCATTTAAAAAATCAAAGATTAAAAGTTAAAAAACAAAATGACGGCAGATGAACAACCCTTCACTTCTCGGGTATTTTGGAAATCCTGTCGAACTCGTCTCTCAATCTTTTATACGATTTATCCAAATCAGCGGCTCTATCCACGGTATTCTTTAGATGAGTCTCATAAAGCAAGCGCCACTTTTCATCGATATCAGCAAATCCGCGTGAAATCCTGAGCAGGTCATTTTTAACATCTTCGGCCTTCTCCGAAAGCTTCTTGGCATGAACGCCAGCTCTGATTAATTCAATCTTAGCGGAAAGAGTCAGCGGCGATACCACCTGAACACCAAACTTACCATAGTCAAGCAGCATGTCATAAGCCTCGCTCAGCAGGAAATAATAAACGCTTTCAGATGGGATATAAGCAAAGGCAAACTCGGCAGAACCTTTATCTGGACATATGTAATCGCCGGCTATCTTATCAAGGCAACGCTTAACATCACCTAGAAAATCCCTTTTGAATCTTTGTTTCTCCGCCGGGTCCTCTACTGCCAACATCCGCCCGTAATTGTCTAGAGAAAACTTGGAGTCTATGCAAACAAGTCCTTCCGTCGATTTTATATTGGCATCAGGTCTCTTGCCATCGAAAACCGTCTCCCTGATACCATACATGTCTGGCGGAAGCTGGTCCGACAGTATAGTTTCCAGAGCCAGCTCACCGAAAGATGCTCTCTCTTTAGGCACTCGAAGCATTTGTTCAAAGGATTTATAGCTTTCTTTAATATCTCTGGCTTGAGTCTCTATGCTGCCTATCTTCTCACCCAGCCCCAGTTCTGTCCAGGTGCTCGATATGACATTTTTGAGGTCGGATGGCCCCACCTTCTTGCCCCTGAGAACAAAAAAAATCAGGGCGCCTAAAAGAAGCAAAACAACCGCCAGCAGAATTTCAATCAGCATGTCTCCTCCTAGCTATGCTCCGGCCAGTTGCCTCAAAGCTAACTTAACCTTCTCCTCCAGGTCAAGCTCTGGAGAATTAGGCAAACTGGCCACAGCCTGAGTGGCTTCCTTCAAGGAATAGCCGAGATGGGTCAGAGCAGCTACTACATCGGCATCCTCTTGCGTTAAGGCCGGGGGCACAGCCCCTACCCACCCCTTCTCCAGCTTTGCCTTCAACTCCAATACTACCCGTCCAGCTGTCTTCTTGCCAATACCAGGCACCTGAGTGAGCAAGTCAACGTTGCCACTGACTATAGCTGAAGCCAGTTGCTCAACATTGAACGTGGAAAGCAAAGCCAGCGCTGCCTTAGGGCCTATACCCGAAACAGAAATGAAGTTCTGAAAAAGTGCTAGCTCGTCGGCAGAAGCGAAGCCATAAACAGCTATATTATCTTCCCTTAAATACAAATGTGTATGCAGATATACCTTGTCTCCAACAGAACCGAGTCGACTCAAAGTAGAGCCGGGAATATACACTTGAAGGCTAAGCGGCCCAACTTTGACCACTGCCGAATCGATCCCCCGGCTCTCCAATATACCTTCTAAGGCAACTATCATCTGATTACGTGCTCCGAGCCTTCCGTGGCGAGGCTTTAGCCTCGCCACTACATTGGTGAACTACGGCAACTATCATCTAGTTACTTGCCTCTGGCCAGCAGACGCTCAATGTGTTTCTGGTGAAAGTGGCAGATAGCGACAGCTAAGGCGTCAGCAGCATCGCTAGGCTGAGGAGGCTGAGCCAGCCCAAGCTGAAGCCTGACCATTTCCTGTACCTGCTCTTTGCTGCTGTTACCATAATCGGTTACCTGTTGCTTCACCTGCGTCGGCAAGTAGCGAAAAATCGGTAAATTCTCCTTGGCCGCGGCTAAAATGGCTGTTGCCTGAGCCCTGCCTATAGCCAAAGCGGAGCGAGCATTTCCTGCCACAAACGGCTCTTCAATGGCCACTTCGTCAGGCTTGTAGCGAGCTACTATCTCACAAAGCTTCTCATACAGAGAGGACAGCCTTCGCTCCACAGGGACTTTAGAAGGCAGGCTCAGTACCCCACAGACAACCATCACCATCCCACCAGCTTCTTCATCAACTACGCCATAGCCCAGATTCAAAGTGCCCGGGTCAATACCGAGAACACGCATGATTATGCCTGAGCCCGCAATTTCTCCAGAACAGCCTCTGAGTAATCGAGATTAGCAGAAACATGCTGAACATCATCCATCTCTTCCAGATGGTCGAGCAATTTCAGAGTTTGAATGGCTTCTTTTTCGTCCAGGACCACTGTTTTCTTAGCCACCCGCTGAACCTCGGCCGAAACCGGCGGCTTTATTTGCTCTACCGCTTTCCGCACCGTCTCTAAATTTTGCGGCGTGGTATGAATCTCAAGATAGCCTTTCTCCTCTTTGACATCATCAGCACCAGCATCGATTGCCACCATAGCCAGCTCTTCAGCATCCACACCATCGGTTTCCACAGTGATGACGCCTCTATTCTCAAATATCCAGGAAACAGAACCGCTGGCACCAAGGCTACCGCCATGGCGAGAAAACAAACTGCGCACCTCCTGAAGAGTGCGATTGCGATTATCTGTCAGTGCCTCAACCAGAACCGCTACACCGTTAGGTCCATAGCCTTCGATAATTATCTCAGAAAGGCTCGCCCCCCCAAGCTCACCACTTCCCCGCTTTATCGCCCGCTCAATATTCTCCGATGGCATGTTCTTGTCACGGGCCTTCTGTATGGCCAGACGCAGACGGAAGTTAGAATCGGGGTTAGGCCCACCTTCCCTCACTACCACTATAATCTCACGAGTAAGCTTGGTAAATAGCTGCCCCCGCCGGGCATCAGTTACGCCTTTCTGACGCTTAATTTGAGCCCATTTAGAATGGCCTGACATAGCTCACGCTCAACCTAATTTTACCACCACGCTTCTCAAGAATAAAGCAAAATCTCATTTAGTATAACAAAAATATTTATGGTTAGCTGCAATTCGGCAGGTGACGTTTAATGATATAATGCTTGGCAAAGATCAATCGAATAGATAACAAGCGGTGTTTTAGCAATGTTAGCCTTGCAGGGACAAATCATGCGGAAGCCCCCTCACTCTAACTCTCTCCCTCCAGGGGCGAGAGAAAAATCTCCTCTCCCTTGACGCGAGAGGATTAAGGTGAGGGTGAAAATAAATAATCTAAACAAGTCAAAAGATGATTGAAGAACTCCTTAACCTAGACATTGCCAAGGAGCTAATAGTCGTCATCATATCAGCCCTGCCCGTAGTAGAGCTTCGCGGTGCTTTGCCTGTAGCCATAAACGTGTTCCACATGCCGTGGTACTGGGCTTTCTGCCTAGCTGTCATAGGCAATATGCTGCCGGTACCAATACTGCTTTTGTTCTTTGAGTCATTAGCCAGAATCGTTAGCAAAGTGGAAATCGGTAAAAAACTGGTGGACTGGGTTTTTAGACACACAAGGCGGCACGAGAAAATGATTCAAAAATACGAGCGGCTTGGGCTTATGTTATTTGTGGCCATTCCACTGCCAATGACCGGGGCATGGACCGGGTCGATAATCGCCTTCATTCTCGGTATGAGATTCACCTACGCCTTGCTGTCTATCCTCTGCGGAGTAATAATTGCCGGCGCTATTGTTACCTGTTTATGCCTTTTGGGCTGGGTTGGCGCCATTATCGCCGGAGTCGGACTCAGCGCCCTCGCCATACTCGGCTGGTGGCGAGCTTAGCCTCTTTGACATATCAACATATATATGCTACCTTTATCCGGGGGGTGAGAGACTATGGCAACAAATTTAAGGCGTACAACTATCTTTCTGACCGAAGAACAACATGAGAGACTCCGCCGCTTAGCCTTTGAACAACGTACTTCAATGGCTAAACTTATCCGTGATGCCACGCTAGAGATACTGGAGGATCAGGAGGATATCAGAGAGGGATTAAAAGCTCTAGCCGATAAGAAAGGCACTGTTACCTGGGAAGAGTACCAGCGCCGAAGGAAATAGTGGGAACTCCGGAGTGAGCTATAGGGTTGAACTGAGACGAACGGCTCAGAAAGAAATAAACGCGCTGCCAGAGCTAGTTTACAAAGCCATAGCCAGGATTATTTCCTCTCTTGAGCAAGAGCCCCGGCCACTAAGAGTCAAGAAACTAGCTGAGAGCGGTCTGTGGCGTATTCGCGTGAGAAAGTACAGGGTGGTGTATGCCATAGACGACGAGGCGAAGCTGGTCACAATAGTGCGAATAGCCAGGCGCAAAGAGGATACATACAAAAGCCTGTAAACAACTGCACCAATAGATTACCAGTCAGAAAGGTTGATGCGGTTTGAAACTCAAGGATGTAGTTGACAGCTATATGCAGAAGGTTCCTGAAGTGAGGGAATATTGCCAGCGCTGCCTAAAAACCGAGCGGTGGTATGGCAATGTCGTCCTTATGGTGGTGGACGCCGCTTTTACTTCCATCGGCTTAAACTACTTCCAGGCAGTGGTGCCTAAGGTGGAGAAATTCAGGAAGGAATTCGTGGAATCCGGCAAGATTCGCAGCCTCGAAGATTTGCCAGATGCCAAGGACAATGAGCTCGAGAGAGTGTGGAGAAATAAGCGCTCCTGGCACATGGCGAAATCTGTCGCCGCTCACTTAGCCAGGATTAAAAGAGAAAAGGGATTGAATGAGAGACAGGCTCTTATCTATTGGGCAAAGCAAGCCAATCTCGATAACTGGGAGAAAGACCCGATTGGCGGAATCAACGGAGTCGGCATAAACAGCTTCCAGTATCTGAGAATGATGGGCGGCATTGATACGGTAATGCCGGACAAGATAGTAAAAAGAGTTATCGCTGAAATCCTAGCCAAGGCAAATATGGAGATGCCCTCTACCGATTTAGACTTTGTTTACCTTATGGACAAAATGGCACAGGACACTGGCTACAAGACCATCGAGCTTTGCTGGATGACCTGGCTAATACAATCAGAGGCCGGCATGATTAGAATGGAAAAATATTCAGGGCTTCTACCCAAGATTTGAGATTGCACACAGAGATAATGACAAAGTGTCTATAGAAAGAGCTTTCCGACCTGTCGACTATGTTAAGATAAGCATCTTCGCAGCTGCTCTGTCAGTCCTTTGGCCCAGTCTACACAGCGTAATAATTCCACTCCGCCTCCTGGAATTCGCCCCTGAAGCCCAGAAGAATACTTACCTTGGCCTCATGACCTTCGCTGGCTCAATGATAGCCGTGTTCGTTCAGCCCCTGGCCGGAGCGGTCAGTGACCGTTTCAGCTCTCGCTTCGGACGTCGGCGCCCTTTTATCCTCGTAGGGACACTTCTGGCTCTGCTTTTCCTCCCCAGCATAGGCCTGTCCGGAAGCTTCCCTTTCCTGCTTATAGGCTACTGCCTGCTACAAGTCGCCACCAACATCGCCCAAGGTCCGTTTCAGGCATTTATTCCAGACCTGGTGCCAAAAGAGCGGAGAGGAGTAGCATCTGGCGCCAAAGGTGTGGCGGAGATCTTAGGCGGCGTAGCTTTCCTGCGCGTAGTAGCCTACTTCATGGATAATTACGCTAGCGATGGTGGCGAGATGTGGCTATGGCTGGCAATAGGTCTCCCTGGGCTAATACTACTGGGAGGCATGATTGCTACCATGCTGACAGTGAAGGAGCAGCCATCGTTTCTCGGAAGTCAGCCATCCATGGCAAAAACCATGGCCGGTGCCTACAAGATAGATGTCAAAGAACATCTCAGTTTTGTATGGTTTCTTTTATCACGATTGTTTATTTTGATGGCGATGGTGGTACTGCAAACCTTTGCCCTGTACTTCGTAAGAGACGTAATCCATCATCCCAACCCCGCAGGAGTAACCGCAGACCTCTTGATTACCGTGGGCGTTTTTCTGCTCCTTGCCGTTTACCCTGCGGGACAGCTCTCTGACAGATTCGGACGTAAGCTGATTATCATCCTCTCAGGACTTGTTGGTATAGTTGGTATCTTAGTGATATTCTTTACACGTAGTTATGTCGGCACACTGGTCTGCGGTGGTCTTCTGGGAATATCATCAGGAGCCTTCCTCAGCACCAACTGGGCACTGGCTACCGACCTCGTTCCTGCAGGCGAAGAAGCCCGCTACTTGGGACTGGCCAATATAGCCACAGCCGGTGCTGGAGCGTTAGCCAGGCTCACCGGTCCAGTAATCGACTTCTTCAATATCCAGCAATCTGGACTGGGCTATTCGGTTATGCTTTTAATTTGTGTCTTCTACTTTGCCCTCGGCTCGGCCTTGGTCATACCGGTTAGGCTTAAAAGCAAAGAAGGTTAGCTAAGCACATGCAGCAAACTAGCAACAAAACAGAGAAACGCTTCTGGACAAAAGAGCGCTACCTGCAAATTCTTGCCTTGCTCTTCGTACTGGCCCTATCTGTTTTTCTCCTCCTCAACCGAGAGAAGGTGGCCGAGCTTGAAGTATATGGCTATCTAGGTGTCTTCCTAATTTCCATCATAACCTGCAGCAGCATAGTGGTACCTGTGCCCGGCTGGATTTTAGTAGCTGCTCTCGGCGCCATCCTGAACCCTGTTCTGGTGGGCATTGTGTCCGGTCTGGGAGGCACGATCGGCGAGATGACCGGCTATCTTCTGGGCTATGGTGGCCGGCTAGCTATGGACAACGTGGGTCTCTACAGCAGAATGGTTCGGTGGATGAAAAGCTGGGGAAGCGTAACCATTTTCATCCTCGCGTTGATACCCAACCCATTTTTTGATTTAGCTGGCGCCGCTGCAGGTTTGCTTCGTTTTCCAGTATGGAAGTTCCTTCTCTTCGGTGCTGCCGGCAGGATACCCAAGCACATACTCTTCGCCTACATCGGCGTCTGGGGCTTCCAGCTTCTACCACTATAATCTGAAATAACTATAACTATGTGAAGATTACTCTATGATTTAGTCACCCAACCTTGACAATATTAGCCGGGCTAACGTAATTTATAGGGTATCAAGGGAGAGACAAGACAATGACAGCCAAGAAAACAGCCGCCAGACCCTTTGTTATAAAAGTGCCGGAGGAGATGTTAATGACAGATTTAGAAAGCTTCAGACAGCAGGCGCTGGAGCTGGGAGCTACCGCAGCCGAAATAATACGGGCAAGCCAGATTGTGGTAGATGAGCGGGTAAGACTAAAGTGCACCGTGCCGCGTTGTCTTCGCGCCGGCGAGACACCCAACTGCCCACCCTATGTGCCGGAGTTAGACGTCATCCGCAAGGCTTTCGCCAGGTTCTCCTGGGGAATATTACTCAAAACACACATCGAGCCGATAGAAAATTACGCCTCAAAAAGTGGACAAGAGCAAAGCCTCCTTTTCCATCAGAAATCAGGCAAAATCGTCTATGAGATAGAAAAGTTGGCCTACAAGCACGGGTACCATCTGGCTATGGGCTTGGGTGGAGGCTCCTGCAAGGATTACCTGTGCCGCGGCCTGATATGCCAGTTTATGGATAGCGGCAGATGCCGGTTCCCTCACCAAGCCAGACCTGCCATGGAAGCTATGGGAATTGATGTCTTCGACCTCATCAGCAAGGTAGGCTGGAAGGCTTACCCGTTATTGGATGACATTAGCCAGATTCCCTGCGCCATCTCTGTGGGACTGGTTTTAGTATACTGAAAAATATGGGGGTGAAGAGATGACCAAAAGTGCAGTTGAAATAGTCGAGGAATATCTATCTGATGACGCCAAGACATGGGCTAAATTAGCCAGCGAGGTGAATTGGCGTCGACTCGAGCTTCTGCTACTCAGAGAGATACTGCTGGAGCTAAAGAAGCTAAATCAGAGTAAGCCGGCCTCCTCATAACGTTATATTTGTATTTGCCATCAGGCATAATTCTGAAGCTTTGATATTGCTTCGCTAATCATACAACCACTTCCTGAAGGAGGAAAACGAATGTTAAAAGAGATAGTACGTAAAAACAGAAGCTACCGGAAATTCTATCAAGACGTCCCCATAGAACTCGAGACGCTCAGGGAACTCGTTGACCTGGCCAGGTTGTCAGCTTCAGCGCTCAATCTACAGCCATTGAAATACGTGCTTTCCTGTGAACCCAAAAGGAATGCTCTGATATTTCCTCTCCTCGGCTGGGCTGCTTACCTGAAAGACTGGCCGGGGCCAGATGAAGGGGAAAGGCCATCAGCATATATAATAATGCTTGGTGACACCGAGATAAGCCGGAATTTTGGCTGCGACCATGGCATAGCAGCCCAAAGCATTCTCCTTGGTGCCACAGAGAAAGGCCTGGGCGGCTGCATGATTGCTACAGTGAAAAGACAGGAGCTCAGCCAGGCTCTAGGTATAGCACCACAATATGAAATACTCCTCGTCATAGCCATCGGCAAACCCAAGGAAACGGTTGTCATCGATAAAATCGGGCCTGATGGAGACGTCAAATACTGGCGGGACAGCCAGGACGTACACCATGTGCCAAAGCGAACGCTGGATGACATCATCATTGGATAGAAGCACTGCTAATTTACTAAACAGCCGCATAATAAGTATAATAACCAGTCGGCCAAAAGATGAATGATTTATCAGTATCCAAGCTCCCTAGGCGTATCGAGGGGCTAAGCGAGCTAGCCTACAATCTATGGTGGAGCTGGAATATAGAAGCACGGCAGCTATTCAAAGCCGTGGATAACGCCCTATGGAGAGCTAGCGGGCATAATCCAGTCAAGCTACTGCAACAAATCGAGCCTCATCGATTGGTAGCGGCTGCTCAGGACCCTATGTTCCTTAAAAAGTATGACTCCGTTATGAGCGACTTCAAAGACGCTATGTCAGGAGCCGGTACCTGGTTTAATACACAATATCCACATCTGGGACAACAAACCATAGCCTATTTTTCACTGGAGTTCGCCATCCATAACTCGTTGCCTCTTTACGCCGGTGGACTTGGTGTCCTGACAGGCGACTATTGCAAAGAGTCGAGCGACCTCGGTTTGCCTCTGGTGGGCGTGGGATTTATGTATCCGCAGGGCTATTTCCACCAGCATATTTCTGCCGATGGCTGGCAAGAAGAGGTATATGAGCAGTTGAACTTCAGCGAAGCGCCTATCAGCCCGGTGCTTACCGCTGAAGGACAACCGATGATCGTCGAAGTTCCCCTGGATTTGAGGTCGGTTCGGGTTACGGTGTGGCAGGTGAATGTCGGACTGGTTAAGCTCTATTTGTTGGACACTAACGTTGAAGGGAATTCACCGCCTGACCGCGAGCTTTCGGCGCGCCTTTATGCTGGCGACCAGAAGACGCGCCTGCAAAAACAAATCATCATAGGCATTGGCGGTGTGCGTGTCCTCCGGGCGCTCGGCATCAAACCGACTATCTGGCATGCTAACGAAGGATATACCGCCTTCATGACACTAGAGCGCGTTCGGGAATTAATGGCAAAGGGCCTCAAATTTACCGAAGCCACTAACTTGGTGCGAGCTACGACTGTCTCAACCATCCACACGCTGGTTCCTGGTGTTAGCGATACCTTTCCACGCGAGCTAATTGAGAAGTATTTGCACAGCTATCGGGAATCCCTCAAGCTAGACATGGAGGAACTCCTAAAATTTGGTGCACAGGGGTCAGATAATTTTTCCTTCAACACGACCGCGTTGGGTCTTCGAATGGCTGACTATCGCAATGGTGTCAGCCAGCTGCATGGCGGTACCTGTCGACGAACGTGGCATTCCCTGTGGCCCGATAAAGAAGAGAAGAATGTGCCCATCAGCTCGGTGACCAACGGCGTCCATGTTCCCACATGGATAGCACCCCAGGCCGCCAGCCTATATGAAGCATATCTTGATAAGGACTGGTTGAAGAGGCATGATGACCCAACTTTGTGGGAAAAGATTGTCGATATCCCAGACGAGGGGATATGGGCAATGCGCCGCTGGTTAAAAAACAAGCTCATCAGTGCAGTTAAAGAACGCGCCCGAAGACGCTGGGTTGAAGACCATGTACAGCCAGAACAGGCATTAGTAATGGGAGGATTGCTCGACCCAGAAGCACTGACTATTGCCTTCTGCCGCCGCTTTACTGGCTATAAGCGAGCTACACTGATTTTTCACGATTTTGACCGTCTGAAGCGCATACTTCAGAACGAATTACAACCTCTCCAGATAATCTTTGCCGGCAAGGCACATCCCAATGATGAAAGCGGGAAACAGCTAATCCAAAAAGTATACAACGCGGCCAAAGACCACGAGTTCGGTGGACAAATTGCCTTTGTTGAGGATTACGATATGCACATGGCACGTTATCTTGTCCACGGCGCCGATGTCTGGCTCAATACCCCTCAACCACTTCATGAAGCCAGCGGAACCAGTGGACAGAAAGCAGCCCTCAATGGAGTGCTGCATCTTAGCATACTTGATGGCTGGTGGTGCGAAGGCTACAACGGCAAGAATGGCTGGGCAATTAACAGCAATGCAGAAATACTGAATTCGGCCGACCAAGATAAGGCAGACGCCGAAGAGTTCTACCGCCTGTTAGAGGCGAGAATAGTCCCTCTTTACTATGATCGAGACATAAATGGCATACCACACGGCTGGATCCAAATAATCAAAGAGGCCATCCGCTCCAACACACCTTTGTTCAGCACCCGGCGCATGGTAAAAGAATACACCGAGCAAATGTATCTACCGGCAGCTCAGAGCAGCCAGACAATAAAAACATAGGCCATCACAGTAGCTTGCACCCAAAACAAACCATCTACATTTAAACCACTGACACCAGTTCTAGAGAAGAACGAGGTCGGGGCGGATGCATCCGCCCCGACCATCTTGTTTCAGGCAGGTGACCTTACACTCACCGTTACTTCTCCACCGTCAGATTATAAGACGAATTGAGTGGCCTGCGAGGCAATCAGAATCCAGGTGACTAGCATGGCGCTGAGGAAGGCGCCAGCATATATGTGGCCCGTCTTACGATAGAAATAGGTATAAGCCAGGGCGACAATGGTCATCAGTGGCACGATCTCGATAGCAATGACGGTGAATAGAATTTCATTTGGAACGGCCAGTAGGCCACCCATCATGAGCGGGATGTATTGAAACAGCAACAGGCCAACGAAGCCCAAGACCAGCAGCGCAACATTGATGGCCATCTCGCTGCCCAGGCTCATCTCTTTCCCTTTACGAGTTGGGCGAAGCTGCCCATTCAGTACCAAGCCCAGAGCTATAAAGTAGAGTGTGAAGGGAATCAGGTAGCACAGGAACATGCGGAAATGAATCGGCGACATCGGTTTCACCGCAAAGAGCCAGAAACGATAATCAACCGTGAACAGCCAGGCCGAGAATACCAGGGTCAGGTACCCGGTAAAGGCCACCAGGAAAGCCAGCAAGAAGGACTTGCCAATCTTTTTCCAATCCAGCTTTCTGCCCCAGATGAGGCCGTAGTCGCCGGCAGTGGCTTTCGCCTTGCGGTTGAACACGAAATGCCACACCAGGAAAAGCACCACTGCAATTACACCGTTCAGCAGCAACCAGAACAGCAGCTGAGCGGTGAATACTTGGGGAAAGATTGGGTTGGGCGCCATGTTGCGCTCGACAACAGGGTTCTTGAACGAAAAATAGGTTAACGGTGGCACGACGACAATGATGATGGCGGATATCCACCAGGCAATGCCCTTGGCAGACTTGGGCTTGGCCGGAGCCTCCCCCAGCTCCTTGAAGAAACTAGAGCGCAAGAGCAGGCTGCCGACAGGGAAGAACAGCAATATCATACCGATGAGGGCAATCAAATTGCCGATCTCCTTCCAGTGCCAGATTTGGTCGGCAGGCGGCAAAGGTTTGCCCCCCTGCAGGGTTGCCTGGAACCAGTCAATGGCGGCGCCAATGGCCGCGGGTGAAATATGGTCGCCATTATGTATGTTACGCGTCATGTAGAGCTTGCGAGCAGTGCCGTCCGCAATCGAA
The DNA here is from genome assembly GCA_016875875.1 of Chloroflexota bacterium. Lineage (NCBI taxonomy): Bacteria > Bacillati > Chloroflexota > Chloroflexota bacterium. The sequence goes on from VGOP01000014.1 coordinate 14,646, forward strand.
CCGTATAACTTACCCACCACCACGTCGTTGGTTGTCCCAAAGGCTGCTTTGAGGTTTTTACTTTTAGCGACGTCCTTCGCCAAAGTTGCACCCCACATACTTGGTGCCCACTCGTCCCATTCCGACTCAACCACGCACATGTTGCGCGGAAAGGTAGAGGTTATCTTGCCAGTACCAGACCCCTCCAGAACGATGGACTTATAGCCATCCTTGAACGTATCTGCCGCGAAGAGACATCCCCAACCACCCATCGAGTGCCCTTCGAGGCCAATGTTCTCTTTGTCAACAATGTCGAGGCTGCTCAGGTAGCGCAGACCATCGGGGCCACCAAAAAAATTTCCAAAGGCAGGCGGGTCCGAATAACCGTGACCGGTCTGGTCAATCGCCAGTACCACATAACCGCGTCTGGCAAACTCGATGGCAAAGCCATCCTGCATTTCACGAGTGTTAATGAAGCCTGAGATGGCAAGGATGCCGGGAGCTGGATTCTTAGCGGTGACATCCTTGGGCACGTACAGCAGGGCACTCATGATTATGCCATCGGTGCCGGCAAAGCGCACATCCCGAACTTTGACGTTGCCCCAATCGGTTTGAGTCATACAGGCCAGCAGATTACCCACCAGTATCACCAACAGGGCAACGGCAAGAAGTATCTTCATGCGCTTGGATTTGTTTTCATTTGGCATTTCTTTCTCCTAAATTGGATTTAGATTTGCATAAATTATAAATGACTTCTTTTTGTAGGGTATTATACAAGCAGCGATTGCCGTCAGATAGCCGAAGGTGAACACATCAAATCCGCATAATTCCCACCCCCTTTTGGACGAATCAATAGCGTAGCGCCACTAGAGTCGGTTAAGTATACACCGATGCTTTGACCAATACAATATCGTATAAGACCCTGTGGTGTTAAAATGTGGGACAGCGAACTTGGATGGAGGAGAGGTAGTGCGGTAGGCAAATAAAGATGTACCCTTTGTTAGGGTCGTAACATAAAATGTTGACAGAATATCTCGTGGGCGAATATTTACGAAGATATATCTATTTTATTTTTCTTCCAATCTTTTCTTCCAATAGCTGAATCGCAAAAATTTCGTAAAACGGCCAATCGCTTCTGCGCGTCTCTCCATCTTTTCTAAATCCTCTTTTGCTTTCTGATATTCTGGAATTTCATTAATAAGCTTTTTTAAGTAAGCATCTACTTCTTGATCACTCATATATGTATCACGCACTTCAGTAAGCTCCCCGGAATCCAAAAAGAAACCGCGACAGTTATAGCATTCATCAATATTAACCTCTTTTGACCTTTTATACTTGTGTGCGAACATTGGCAAACTACATTTTGGGCACATAATCTGCCCCCTGCTTCCATCATTCGCACGTGGATAATGCAACGCCTCCTTAAGCGCTTCCCCTAAACCTTCATCACGTTCATCCAGCATTTCTAGTTCGTGATTATCGAACCAAATTCCTTTGCAGCCATTTTTACAAACATCAACTTTTATACCAAAATTCTCTGTAACCATTTCCTTGGAACATATTGGGCACTTCATAATACACCCCTCTTTCTTTGTATTACAGAAATTTTACAAAATCCCAAAAATGCTCGGACTATCCTGAAAATGTACTGCTGCCCAAGTTTAAATTCTACTCTAAACAAAACCTCACTGCAATAAACTAGGCCACTATGGGTATAACAAACAAGCAAAAAGTTTCTTTGGTATAAAGCTCAGCCGACCATCAATAAAGCCATGTTGCCCACAATGTCCGCCTCTAACCTGAAGAGAACACTTAGCCAAAGAGGGTGAGTGGTGAATCTGAGCCGCACAGGACTCGAACCTGTAACCGGCTGATTAAGAGTCAGCTGCTCTGCCTGTTGAGCTAGCGGCCCAAGCAGGCTAATGGTAACATCCGCTATGAAGTGAAGTCAAGGCTACTGAATCGGCAATCAGGTGCTCCCAAGGACATCCCAAGGAATATGAAATCGCACTCGGATAATCTGGTCACATGCCTTTGATTAAGGTACCGAGCAAGAGTATTATGAACGCTATCAGGACAATCCAGAACGCAAAGCCTGACAAGAATGGGATGGTAACCAAAAAGGCTAACAATCCCAACGCAGCAAGAGCAACAGACACCCAAAATGTGACGACCTTCGGAGCACTCAACTTCATTTTAACCTCCTTACTGAACCAATCTTCCACCTTTGGTTGGACAACTCACTGTGCGTACCGTCATCCCTCGCCTTGGAAACCCCCTGACTGAGTCACTATTCTATATATACAACGGCAAGCTAGTCAAGCTGTATGCGATTTTTTGCCTCACTCGTAAAATGATATAATAGAATCTGCCCCAATTGGGTGAGGATAGTGGAGAAGCCTTTCGAAATCATCGACCACACTGCAGATATCGGCATTGTCGCTTACGGTGCCGATATCAAGCAGGTATTTGCGAATGCCGCCATCGGACTTTTCAACCTGATGGCAGACCTGGACGACTTCAAGGAAGATATTAAGCGTGAGCTAGAGCTATCAGCTGAGGATGTGGAGGTTTTACTTGTAGAATGGCTGAACGAGCTTATTTACATCTTCGACGTCGAACACATTCTATTCAAGAGGTTTGAAATCGATAAGCTCAGTAATACTGAAATCAAAGCCAAATGCTTTGGGGAAAAAATACAACCTGGGCAACATAAGCTGAAAAGAGAGATTAAAGCAGCCACCTATCACATGCTCCGAATAATCAAAGAGGATGGTGGCTATAAGGTACAGGTAATCTTTGATATTTAGGAAATGAGATATGCCAAAATGGCAAGGGCAACTCAATAAAGTAGACGATTACCGCTGGGAGATTCCCAAGAGCTACAAGCCGGGGATGCGGGTTCCGGGATTGGTCTACGCTGATACGGCTATGCTGGAAGTTATCAGAGAGGAACAGTCTCTGGAGCAAGTTGCCAATGTGTCTTTCTTGCCCGGCATAGTTGGGCACTCGCTGGCTATGCCTGACATTCACTGGGGCTATGGCTTCCCCATAGGTGGAGTGGCAGCTACCCGAGTGAACGACGGCGTCATTTCGCCAGGCGGCGTTGGCTACGATATCAACTGCGGCGTAAGGCTGCTGCGAACCAATCTCACTGAAAATGAAGTTAAGCCGAAAATCAAAGAACTCGTCAATGCACTGTTCAATGATATTCCCTCCGGTCTGGGCTCCGAAGGCAAAATAAGAGTGGGTGAAAAAGAGATAGATGAGGTACTGACTGAGGGCGCGCACTGGGCAGTAAAACGCGGCTTCGGTCTGTCCGAAGACCTGGAAGCAACCGAGGAGACGGGCCGCATGAAAGGGGCTGCCCCGGACAAAGTAAGTGCCAGAGCCAAGAAGAGAGGAGCACCCCAATCAGGAACATTAGGTTCCGGAAATCATTTCCTAGAGGTGCAAATAGTAAGGGAAATCTATGACGAGGTCGCGGCCAAGACTATGGGCATTGACCGAAGCGGGCAGGTGCTCCTCCTCATCCATACCGGCTCAAGAGGTTTTGGACACCAAGTCTGTGACGACTATCTGAGGATAATGGAAGAGGCAGTTCGAAGATATGGCATCAGCCTCCCCGATAGACAACTAGCGTGTGCCCCAGTAGAGTCAAATGAAGGGAAGGACTATTTTGCCGCAATGGCCTGTGCTGCCAACTACGCCTGGGCTAACCGCCAGTGCATTACCCACTGGGCACGGGAGTCATTCGTCAAGGTCTTTGGCAAGAGCCTTGAAGAACTAGGCATGCAACAAATTTACGATGTGGCTCATAATATTGCCAAGATAGAGGAGCACACAGTAGATGGTAGCAGGATTACAGTGTGTGTCCACCGCAAGGGGGCTACCAGAGCCTTCCCCACCGGACACAAGGATGTACCACAACGATATAAAGATGTTGGACAGCCAGTGCTCATTCCCGGCGACATGGGCCGCTGTTCGTATGTTGCCGTAGGCACGGAGAAGGCGATGGCAGAAACCTTCGGTTCCACTTGCCATGGCGCTGGCAGGGTGCAGAGCCGGGGTGCAGCCAGGCGAGGCCTGAGAGGTGTCGATGTCGCCAACGAGCTAAGAGCTAGAGGTATCACGGTAAAAGCCGATAACATGGCTTCGCTGGCAGAAGAGGCATCACAAGCCTATAAAGACATTACCCAGGTAATCGAAGTAACCCATCAAGCCGGAATTTCACGAAAAGTTGCCATGGCAAGCCCCTTAGGAGTTATCAAAGGCTAGTGGTAAGAACAAAAGAAGCTCCCATTAAGCTCCCTCCCCCAAACCCACGAGGGAAGATATCAGTAGCAGAAGCCATCTCAAAGCGAAGGTCGGTTAGAAGGTTCAGAGCACAGCCATTGTCTTTAGCACAGCTTTCCCAGCTATTGTGGTCAGCTCAAGGCATAACCGGCACTGGCGGACGAAGAGCCGCTCCCAGTGCCGGAGCCACTTATCCTCTAGAGATTTTTGTCGCCATAGGTGAGCACGGCATAGAAATCCTAGCCGCCGGCATATACCATTATGACGTGGACAACCACTCTCTCAGCCTGCATCTGAGTGGCGACTTAAGGCAAAAACTAGCTGATACCGCCTTGGGCCAAAGCTTCATTGCCAACTGTCCGGTTGACATGGTGGTTTGTGCTCTTCATCCCAGAACTGCCTACAGATATGGCAAGCGTGGCCAGAGATATGTTCACATGGAAGTCGGACATGTCGGCCAAAATGTCGCACTGCAGGCTGTAGTACTAGGTTTAGCCACAGTAATGGTCGGCGCCTTCGAAGACGAAGACGTAAGGAAAGTCCTAAAACTCGAAGAGCAAATCAAGCCATTATACATAATTCCGATAGGCAAGCCAGTATAATTACCTAAGTACAAATTCGATTGCCCTTGCCCTTCAGATATAGTACAATTAATCGATTACCAAGCAATCAATTGCCAAGTAAACGACTAATAAGGAGGTTTTAAAATGCCACAAACCAGAGAGGTCGTCATAGTAGACTACCTGAGGTCCGCGTTTTCAAGGTCGAGACCCAGAGAGCCAGAGAAGGATGTGTTCAACGGACTGAGGATGGACGCCGTTGCCGGAACGCTGATAAAGGAACTCATTAAGAGAACCAAGGTTAAGCCAGAGCAAATCAATGACGTATTGGTTGGCACCGCTTTTCCAGTGAGCGAGCAGTGGGTATACGGAGGAAGAAGTGTAGTATTTCAGGCCGAATTGCCATTCGAGGTTCCGGCCGAACAAATCGACAGGCAGTGTGGGTCTTCAATGTCAACCGTACACGCAGGTGCTATGGAGATAATGCTTGGGTACTCGGATATTGTTATATCGTGCGGGATTGAGCACATGACGCATATACCAATGGCCACACCACCTACAGACCCAAGGGCCATATTGAGACAACCAGACCCTGCCTTCATAACAGATGAACGCTTTAAGAAATACGATTTTATGACAGCCATAAACATGGGGCTTACCGCAGAGAAGTTGCTCGTGGAGTCCGGTCTAACCAGAGAGGACATGGATAAATGGGCACTTAGAAGCCACCAACTAGCAGCCAAAGCGCTTGCAGAGGGCTATTTCAAAGGCGAGATAATGCCCATTGAAGTAACGCTAGCTGATGGTACAAAGCAGGTCATCGATAGAGATATGGCCATAAGGGCAGACACGACACTCGAAGGCCTTGCTGCACTTCAACCGGCATTCAAGCCAGATGGACAGATAACTGCTGGCAATTCTTCACCCTTGAACGCCGGTGCTACCGCCTTAATGATGATGTCTAAAGAAAAGGCAAAGGAGTACAATCTGAAGCCTCTAGCCACGATTGTATCTATGGGTTGGGCCGGCGTAGACCCGACTGTTATGGGAAAGGGACCAGTCCCTGCCAGTAAAATGGCGTTAAAGCATGCCGGGCTAGATGTAAAAGATATCGATTTCTGGGAGATAAACGAGGCATTCTGCATCGTAGCCCTTTACGCCATAAAAACGCTGGGCATTGAGCCCGAGAAAGTTAACGTAAAAGGTGGAGGTACCGCGATCGGTCATCCGCTCGGTGCTTCCGGAACCAGGCTCGTCGGCACATTGGCCAGAACACTGAACCTCGAAGGCGGAACTTATGGCCTAGCAAACGCCTGTATCGGCGGAGGGCAAGGAGTAGCCACAATCATCAAGAGGGAAAAATAGTAAAGTCTTAGGTATTCGACGTTAACTAAATAGAGCTTTGACTCGCTAACAGGCAGCGCAACCCTGAGAGACTCATTTCAACTTGCGTTGCCTGTTTTTATTTCGCTTAAGCAAAAAGTATTCTACGCTGTCCGCCAGAGCTAGCCAGCTGGCCTCAATGATGTTTGTCGAACTGCCTACAGTTCGCCACTGCTTCTGTCCATCGCTGGACTCAATGAGCACCCGTACTTGAGAGGCAGTGCCAGCACTCTCTTCCAAAATCCGCACCTTGTAGTCAACTAACTCAATAGCAGTCAAATCTGGGTAAAACTCAATCAACGCCTTCCGCAAAGCCCTGTCGAGTGCATTAACCGGACCATTGCCCTCGGCAGCAGTATGCACTATCTTATCACCAACTTTCACTTTGACTGTAGCCTCAGAAAGCAGCTCTGATTCGTCTTCGCTAGATGGGCGTCGATGCCTCTCCACTACCACCATAAAGTCAATAAGTTCAAAAGGGGGCTTATATTCAGGTTGAGTTCGGTACAAAAGGATTTCAAATGAGGCATCTGCATCTTCATATTGAAAGCCACGGCTCTCCAATAGCTTTATTTGCTGTAACACCTGGCGCGTTTGCTTGCTCTTCGATTGCAGAGCGATACCCAGTTCCTTAGCCTTATAGATAATGTTGCCCTTGCCTGATAACTCAGATACAACCACCTTAGGGTGGTTACCCACCAAGTCAGGATTGATATGCTGATAGCTGTCTTCCCACTTCATGATACCGGATACATGCAGACCACCCTTATGAGTAAAGGCACTGGTGCCAACATAGGGAAGGTGGCTAGACGGGGCCAGATTGGCTAATTCAGCTACATAGCGAGAAACTTCGGTGATCTTAGCTAGCCGCTTATCAGAGATGCAATCGATACCCAGTTTGAGCTTTAGTGCCGGTATAATAGAGCAGAGGTTAGCATTACCACAGCGTTCACCATAGCCGTTAATGGTACCCTGCACCTGGATAACTCCAGCTTTAACCGCAGCCAGCGAGTTGGCCACAGCCAGCTCACCATCATTATGCACATGAATACCTAGAGGTACAGACACCGCTTTCTGAACAGCTTTAATGGCTGTAGTAATTTCAGAAGGCAGAGCACCACCATTGGTGTCACAGAGCACTGCACAATCAGTCCCAGCTTTGGCCGCAGCTTTAACTACCTGGATTGCATATTCGGGATTCGCTTTGTAGCCATCGAAAAAATGCTCGGCGTCAAAGAATACAATAAGCCCTTTCGACTTAATAAAGTCCACAGACTCAGCTACAATACGCAGGTTATTCTCCAAATTGGTTTCCAGTACCTGGGTCACATGCAAGTCCCAACTCTTACCGACGATGGTGACTACTTTGGTCTTAGCCTCCATCAGAGCCTGCAAGCCAGCATCTTTGCTCACCTTGGAGTCAGGGTGTTTGGTACTGCCAAAAGCAACCAGAACCGAGTTCTTCAAATTCAAAGTCTGAGCTTTAATAAAGAACTCGGTATCCTTGGGATTAGCCCCAGGCCAACCGCCTTCGATGAAATGGATGCCCATCTCATCCAGCTTCTGGACAATTTTGAGCTTATCGGCGACAGAGAAGGAAATGCCCTCCTGTTGGGTTCCATCACGCAAAGTGGTATCGTAAAGCTGAATTTTCACCGTCACTTCTACCTGGTTATTTTCTTAGCGATCAATCTGCCCATCTCCTTTGTCCCCACCTTCGTTTTGCCTTCCTCGATTATATCATAGGTACGATAACCTTCTTCCAAGACTGTGATTACTGCTCTCTCAACAGCCTCGGCTTCAGCTATCAGGTCAAAGGAATAACGCAGCATCATTGCAGCACTCAATATAGTGGCAATTGGGTTAGCTATATCCTGTCCGGCTCGACTTGGAGCGCTACCATGAATAGGCTCATACATGCCAAAGGCTTTGGAGTCACCGCCTTTAGGGATGCCGGCCAAACTAGCTGAGGGCAGCATGCCCATGGAACCGGCAAGCATCGATGCTTCATCGGTAAGAATATCGCCAAAGGTATTCTCCATAACCACGACATCAAATTGGGCTGGCCGCTGGATAAGACGCATGGAGCAGGCATCTACCAGCATATGCTCCAGCTCCACATCAGGATAATCAGCAGCGACCTCAGTAGCCACCTGCCGCCACAGCCGAGATGACTCAAGGACATTAGCTTTATCCACCGAAGTAAGCTTCTTGCGACGGGTCAGAGCTATTTCAAAGCCGACCCTCACTATACGCTCAATCTCCTGTTCCGAATAGACCATGCTATCTACAGCCCATCTACCTTCAGAAGTTCGCCATTGTTTCTTGGGCTGACCGAAGTAAAGTCCGCCTGTAAGCTCACGGACCACCATCAAATCTACATCCTTGATCACGTCGGGCTTAAGACTTGTTGAATTGACAAGCATAGGTAAGACCTTAACCGGGCGTAAATTGGCAAAAAGCCCCAGCTCCTTGCGCAAAGCGAGAAGGCCATCTTCAGGGCGTACCTTAGCCCTTGGATCGTCCCACTTCGGGCCGCCGACAGCTCCAAGCAACACAGCATCACAGCCTCGGCATATCTCTAAAGTCTCTCCTGTCAGGGCAACGCCGTGAGCGTCTATCGCTGCCCCACCCACCAGACCATGATGAAACTGAAAGCTATGACCAAATTTGTTCCCCACGGTTTCCAGTACCCTTATCGCCTCAGTGGCCACCTCAGGGCCAACACCATCACCTAACAATGCCGCGACATTGAATTGCACCTTACAATCCTCCAGCTAGTTTCTTTCTGGTATACTCAACCAGTCCACCTGCATTCATTATTCCCATCATGAAATCAGGATAAGGCTCGGCGACAAAAGTTGCATTCCGGGTAATATTCTTTATCTCCCCGGTGGTCAAATCAACCTCAAGAATATCACCAGCTTCAGTACCATCCACAGCCTCAGTGCATTCCAGGAGCGGCAATCCAATATTAATGGCATTACGGAAGAAAATGCGGGCGAAACTTTTAGCAATAACACAGGATATGCCGGCACCTTTGATAGCCAAAGGGGCATGCTCCCTCGAAGAACCACAACCGAAATTAGTGTCAGCCATAACAATATCCCCCGGTGTAACTCTGGTCAGAAACTCGGAATCAATGTCTTCCATGCAATGCTGAGCCAGCTCCCCAGACTCAGATAGGCTAAGATAGCGAGCCGGAATAATGGCATCAGTGTCAACGTTGGCACCGTATTTGTGAACCTTGCCTTTTAGCTTCAAATCATCACCTACTTTTCAAAACCAGGCGGGACCAGCTAAAACAACTGAGGCATCGGTTAATCGCCTCCCTGAGTAAACCATTACAACCACGCGTAAAATTTCCCCCTATGCTTTGCCCGCTTATCCAAGCCATACTTTCTAATCTTTCTCAGATTTTCCTTTGGGACATTACCATGTAATAGCTTGAGAAATTCAAACTTCCCACATCCTTCGAGCCCATCACATTCCCAACAACCTTCGAGTCTCTTCATCTGAACACAACTCTTAATCTCGCAAGGTCCTAAACATCCGTCGCCACCAGCTCTACAGGGAGTATCACACCCTAACCTGACTATTGCATCTAAGACTTGACGGCATTCCTCATAATGCTTAAGCTCTTTCACAGAAGCACTCTTGACCTCCGCATATCTATCAAATCGCACCGCTTGTAGCTCACTCAACAGGTCCTGTGCCAAGTCCGTGACTTTGCTCCTGTAGCGAAGACAATCACCGCAATACAAACCACAGTATGCAGTTAGCTCAATCTCCGAATTGCTCATTTCCACCCGTACTTGATTTCGGTTATAACACCGTCCCCAGAAAAAACAATATTGCCACGGCTATCTTCACACCAGGACAAATTTTGTAGGGCAGAATCGATGTTCTCGCTCCCGTCATCGCCGTCAGTATTGCCATGGCAAGAAGCATCACAGCACATGCCAGATACACAATAGCGGAAGTTTGATTCCGAGGCCCGCCCAAGCTGGTGACAAGGAGCACCAGCACACCAATAAAGCAAAGGGTGAGACCCTCGGCAATTGACTCCATTGTTATAATTCGCCTGTTGTCTTCCGATATTGCTCCAAAGCCACCGACAATAGCTTTGGTCGGGACAATATGGACTATCCCCCACAGCGTAATTACAGCAGACCCCACATAAAGCAAAATGTCATTAATCATGGCAGACTCTCCTCTCTTCAGTCTTTTATCAGATGGCAGCGTTGCCGGAAAACTATCTCTCCTCGACACCAAACTGGCCACAGACTATGAAAAACTCTCCGTTCACTTTTTCGAAATATATCCTCACCTTTTTTCCTTCATGGAAAATCGGCTGGTCTTCCACCCACTGGCTAATTTCTCCAACAGTCCCGCCGGGAGTCACAATTTGAAGCTTATTCTCGGCAAACGGAGCCCCTTTGACATATTTTTCAATTCGCAAATCGGTATAGGTGAAAATACCAGTTCTTTCTTGATTCCACTTGCTTTCTACTTTCTCGACAGTTCCCTCGATTATGTAATCAGCCGCCTGGGTTATATAAGACTTATCAGCGCATTCTTTCACCAGCATCCCAGCTCCACCGGATTGCTTTACTATTACCTGACCACCTGGCGGGGGTACCACAGTCTGTTTACTTAAACAAGCAAACGACCCAGCCACCAAAATGGCCAAGATAAAAACTATCAAGGCTGCGTGAGTGATTTCTCTATCCTTCATCATAGCCTGGACACTAGTACAAGTATTAACCTGCGATTTCCTCTGGACTGGCAATCCTTCCCAAAACGGCGCTGGCGGCGGCTACTGCCGGATTTGCCAGATAGACTTCAGACTTGGGGCTGCCCATCCTGCCAATAAAATTCCGGTTAGTTGTTGACACGCAGCGTTCACCTGCAGCCAGAACGCCCATATAGCCACCGAGACAGGGGCCACAGGTAGGCGTGCTGACAGCAGCACCAGCTTTGATAAAAGCCTCTATCAAGCCCTCATGCAAGGCATCGAGATAGATTTGCTGAGTGCCGGGAATGATAATGCACCGCACTTCAGGATTGACCTGCCTCCCTTTAAAGATCCTGGCAGCCAGACTCAAGTCATCGAGACGCCCATTAGTGCAACTGCCAATCACTACCTGGTCAATTCTTATGTCAACTACCTGACTTACCGGCTTCACATTAGAAGGCAAGTGCGGCAAGGCTACCTGTGGCTCAATTGTGGATACATCGTACTCAATCGTCTTAGTATATTCGGCATCTTCATCAGGTTGATAGACCTGGTAAGAACGATTTGCCCTGGCTTTGACATATTTCTTTGTCTCATCATCCACCTTAAAGATGCCAGCTTTAGCTCCAACCTCAATCGCCATGTTCGCCATGGTGAAACGCCCATCCATAGGCAGGGCGTCAATCGCTTCGCCGATAAACTCCATAACCGAATAAAGAGCGCCATCAACGCCGATATTACCTATAGTGTAAAGTATAAGGTCCTTACCACCAACCCATTTCCCCAGCTTTCCATGGTAGACAAACTTGACGGTCGGTGGCACCTTCACCCATATCTCACCGGTAGCCATAGCCACAGCAATATCGGTCGACCCCATACCGGTGGCAAAGGCGCCCAAAGCTCCATAAGTGCAGGTATGAGAATCAGCTCCAACTACCACTTCTCCGGGCAAGACCAAGCCCTGCTCCGGCAAAAGCACATGCTCAATACCCATCCTGCCAACCTCGAAATAGACCAAATCGTACTGCCGAGCAAACTCGCGCATTATCTTTGCCTGTTCAGCAGAGAGTATGTCCTTATTAGGGCAGAAATGGTCGGGCACCATTACTACCTTTTTCGAGTCATAGACCCTGTCTACACCTAGGCGCTGGAACTCCTTTATCGCCAGTGGCGCGGTAATGTCGTTTGCCAAAACCAAATCAACCCTGACGTTTATGAATTCGCCAGGGCCGACCTTATCCTTACCCGAATGAACTGCCAGAATCTTCTCAGCCAAAGTCAAAATTCATCACCTCAATCTCTCAAGTCATCCTTTTACCCTAGGAATCATCAGCACAAGCACAGATATTGCCGCAACTACGGTGGCTATCAAATACATCCCGACACCAGCCGCCAACCCTATTGCTGCTGTGACCCAGACACTCGCCGCTGTTGTCAGACCCATTACATGATCGCCTCGCATACCACGGAAGATAACTCCGGCACCTATAAAACCTATGCCAGTTACCACTCCAGCAGCAACCCGCGAGGGGTCTACGCCATCGCCGAAGCCGAATAGCGAGACTACTGTAAAAAGGGCAGAACCAACAGAGATTAGAATATGAGTACGCAGCCCAGCCGGCTTATTAGCCCGCTCCCGCTGATAGCCGATGCCGGCTCCCAGTGCTGCTGCCAAAAGCAGGCGCAAGATTATCTCCACTGTTAGACTCATCCCAACGCCTCACTCTTTTCTTGCTCTCTTGACTGCCAGGAGCCGATTCAGCGCATTCATATAAGCCTTGGCGCTGGCAACGATGATATCCGTTGCAGCACCACGCCCGGTATAGCTTACACCATCGCTCTCTATTCTTATGAGCACCTCACCGATAGCATCGATACCCTCAGTCACCGATTTGACAGTGAACTCAGTGAGCTTGTTTGGCACCTTGACTATTCGATTAATGGCTTCATACACCGCATCCACCGGACCTGTACCCAAAGCAGCATCAGCCATAGTCCGGCCATCAGGACCAACGAGTCTCACCGTAGCTGTTGGGATATTATGATTGCCGCATGAGACTTCAACATGGTCGAGATGATAAACCTCGGAAGCAGTGCGCAGTTCTTCAGCTATTACAGATTCGATGTCACGGTCAGTGACTTCTCGTTTCTTATCAGCTAGTTCCTTAAAAGCTTGAAAGGCATGCTTAAATGATTCCTCATCCAAAATATAGCCGAGCTCAGCCAGCCGCTCCCTAAAAGCATGCCGACCGCTTAACTTGCCCAGGACAAGGCTGCTAGATGGAATACCCACTGACCTTGGGTCCATAATCTCGTAGGTAATCGCTTTTTTAATCACTCCATCCTGATGAATACCTGACTGATGGCGGAAGGCGTTGGCACCGATAATAGCCTTGTTGGACTGAACTATGAACCCTGTAAGCTCGCTCACCAGACGGCTCGTCTTATAAATATGGGTGGTATCAATATTCGTAGTCAAATGATAAAAGTCACTTCTGGTTCTAAGCGCCATGACAATCTCTTCCAGGGAAGCGTTACCTGCCCGCTCACCTATGCCGTTGACAGTACACTCAACCTGCCTGGCACCCCTTCTTATCGCCTCAAGGCTATTAGCTACAGCCAATCCTAAATCATCATGGCAATGGACACTAACCACAGCTTTATCAATATTGGGCACGTTATTAAAGATGCCTTCGATTAAGTCGCCGTACTCTTGAGGAATGGCACAACCAACAGTATCTGGAATATTTACTGTGGTCGCGCCGGCGGCAATAACCGCCTCCAATATCTTGTATATATACCCTGGCTCAGTACGGGTGGCATCCATTGGTGAGAACTCTACGTTATCTGTGTATTTCTTAGCTCGAGCTACCATATCACGGGAGATTTCCAGAATCTCCTCGCGAGTCTTTTGTAGTTGATAAAGAAGATGTATATCCGAAGCAGAAAGAAAGACATGGATGCAAGGTCGTTTGGCCTTTTTTATCGCCTCCCATGCCCTGTCTATGGCTTCAGCATTGGCATGAGTGAGGGCACAGACAGTTGAGCGCTTAATTTCTTTAGCGATAAGTTGAACCGCTTCGAAATCTCCCTGTGAACTTATAGGAAAGCCAGCTTCAATAACATCAACACCGAGTTTTTCCAGTTGTTTGGCGATTTCCAACTTATCCTGGGCACTCAGACCAGCCCCTGCCGCCTGTTCGCCGTCACGTAAGGTAGTATCAAATATAATGACCTTATCCATGCTCACCTAAAATTAAGCCTTAAGCCATGACATCATCGCTCTAAGCTTCTTGCCCACGACTTCAATCTCATGTTCAGCGTCCATCCTCTTTAGAGCATTGTAGACAGGACGGCCTGCCTGATTCTCCAGAATCCACTCCCTAGCAAAGCTACCGCTCTGGACTTCGGCGAGAATTTGCCTCATTTCATCTTTAGCCATTTCATCAATCACTCTTGGGCCACGTGTATAATCACCATACTCGGCAGTATCACTAACCGAGTAACGCATATAGCTCAAGCCACCCTGGTACAATAAGTCGACTATAAGTTTGAGCTCATGAAAGCACTCGAAATAAGCGATTTCCGGCTGGTAGCCAGCCTCCACAAGTACTTCAAAACCGGCCTTGACCAGAGAAGTAACCCCACCACAGAGCACCGTCTGCTCGCCAAAAAGGTCAGTCTCGGTTTCTTCGGCAAAAGTGGTTTCCAACACACCGGCTTTAGCACAGCCAAGACCCCTGGCATACGCTAAGGCAATATCTTTCGCCTTACCCGAAGCATCCTGATGAACAGCCACAAGAGCCGGCGCTCCCGAGCCCTCGGTATAAAGTCGGCGCAACATATGGCCCGGACACTTAGGGGCAATCATTGTCACATCCACATCATCAGGTGGTAAAATCTGCCCAAAGTGAATGTTAAATCCATGAGCAAACATCAACATCTTGCCCGGTGATAACTCCTTTTCAATCGACTCATGATAAACCTTTGGCTGCAAAGTATCTGGAACGAGCATGACAATTATGTCCGCTTCCTTAGCCACTCCGACAGCATCGGCCACATTGAAGCCAGCATTTTTGGCACTCTTCCAGCCCTCAGTGCCCTTGGCTTCAGCAACGCTTATCTGGCAGCCACTATCTCTCAGGTTCTGAGCATGAGCATGTCCCTGGCTACCAAAACCAATAATGCCAACCGTCTTGCCCTTGAGTAAGTCTAACTTAGCGTCCTTCTCATAATAGATTTTAGCCATGATGCCTCCTTAAAAAAGTTTTTCTATCTGCCTTGCCGGACTTGGTTATTTCTATATAATCACCAGTCTGGGGGACTTTCGGCCTCTGGAGGTAGTGCTTTCGGTGGTTGCTTTGGTGCCCTTATCTCCCTCGGCTCTTCAACCTGCAATGGACCAGCACCACCCCTAGTTAAAGCGATACGACCAGTCCTAGCTATTTCCCTGATACCAAAGCCACGGAGGAGGTCTACCAAAGAACTCACTTTATCTTCATCTCCAGTGACCTCGACCATCACCGAATCAGAGGAAACGTCCACTATGTTAGCTCTAAAAATGTCTACGATCTGGATAATTTCGCTACGGGTAGAAGCAGTTGCTTTGACTTTAACCAAAGCCAGCTCCCGAGCCACTGACTCTTCATGAGTTATGTCAACTATCTTAACTACATCTATAACCTTGTCCAGCTGCTTCCTGACCTGTTCCACTTTGGCATCATCGCCATCTACGACAATAGTCATTCGAGACAGATTGGGTTGCTCAGTATGCCCGACAGCTATGCTCTCAATGTTGAAGTTGCGCCGACGGAAAAGACTAGAAACTCGATTAAGCACCCCGGGTCTATCTTCAACCAAAGCGACTAAGGTATGTTTTGTTTTAGCCAATGACCTCGTCCTCCTCTTGTCATATTTCTAAACTCATTTGCTTGAACGAGTCACCTTCTCCGGACTTGGCATTTCCATGGCCTCAACCAGTGCTGCACCTGGTGGGACTATCGGGAAAACATTCTCCTCAGGCTCAACAACAAAGTCGAGCAAGAACGGACCTTCATGGTCCATCGCTTTTTCTATAGCGGATACCACCAGCTTCTTATCCGCCACTCTCAGTGCCGGGATGCCATAAGCTTCAGCAATCTTAATGAAATCTGGGCCAGAAAGTGGCGTGCCAACATAGCGCCGCTCATAGAATAACTGTTGCCATTGCCTTACCATCCCTAAGAATCCATTATTGATGATAGCTATCTTAACGGCCACGCTTTCCTGGACTATCGTGGCTAATTCCTGTACGGTCATCTGAAAGCCACCATCGCCAGCAATGCACCAAACCGTCTCATCAGGTCGACCGACCTTGGCACCGATAGCGCCGGGAAGCTCAAAACCCATGGTACCCAAACCACCTGAGGAAATTAGACTATTCGGTTTATCATAAAAGAAAAACTGAGCCGACCACATCTGATTTTGACCAACGCCTGTAACCACAATGGCATCGCCTTTAGTAACCTCGTAAATCTGGCGAATAACGTACTGGGGTAAAAGAGCTTCGCTCTCCCTGATTACCAGCGCCGGATGTTCATCTCGCCACTTATCCACCTGATTGAACCAATCCAGATGTTCACGCGGCACAATTTGCTGATTCAACGCCTCAAGAACGTTCTTAACATCACCAACAATAGGCACATCAACTCGAACATTCTTACCTATCTCGGCAGGGTCAATATCTATGTGAACAACACGAGCCTGCGGTGCAAAAGAGCTGACCACACCAGTAGCCCGGTCATCAAACCTCATCCCAATAGCAACGATGAGGTCAGAATTGTATACTGCCTTGTTGGCATAAGCCATACCATGCATCCCCAGCCAACCAAAGCTTAGTACATGAGTCTCAGGAAAACAGCCAATACCCAGAAGAGTCGTAATCACGGGTATCTGCGCCTTCTCCGCCAGCTCCTTAAGCTCAACAAAAGCCTTTGAGATTATCACTCCCCTACCGGCAATAATGACGGGACGCTCAGCCGCACTTATCGTTTCAGCTGCCTTTTTGATCTGCGCTGGATGTCCAAAGAACGTCGGTTTATAGCCGGGCAAATTGACCTTCTCTGGATAAGCAAACGTCTCCTCCTGCTGAAAGACATCACGTGGTATATCAATTAGAACTGGACCTGGCCTACCAGTTTGGGCAATATAAAAAGCCTCTTTAACCACCTTAGCAATATCGCTAGCATCAAGCACAAGATAGTTATGCTTGGTAATAGGAAGGGTAATACCAGTGATATCTATTTCCTGAAAAGCATCTTTACCTATGAAAGGTCTGGCTACCTGACCGGTAATAGCCACCACTGGAGACGAATCCAAGCAAGCATTGGCTATTCCAGTTACCAGATTGGTGGCTCCTGGCCCTGAGGTTGCCAGGCATACCCCTGCTTTCCCAGTAGCACGGGCATAGCCATCAGCCGCATGAGCTGCACCTTGCTCGTGACGAACCAGAATATGCCTAAGTTTTGGATATTGCGGAAAAGTATCATACAAAGGCAACACAGCTCCACCGGGAAAGCCAAAAATAACTTCAACACCTTCCCGGACTAGACTCTCACACAGAATCTGGGCACCTGTCTTTTTCATAAATGTCTCCTATTTGGCAAATACTGCCCCTGTGCTGGCTGAGCCAACGCTCTCAATATATCTTTTCAGATAACCTGTCTTTATCTTGGATTTATACTCAGGCAGTCCTGACAGCCGTTTCTTTATCTCCGCATTGCCCACTTTCAATTCCAGCTTACATTTTGGAATATTTACGCTTATGGTATCACCATTTTTGACCGCGGCTATAGGTCCACGGCTGGCTGCCTCAGGTGCTACATGCCCTATAGCAGCTCCTTTGGTACCACCTGAAAATCTCCCATCAGTTATCAGGGCCACGTCTTTATCCAGCCCCATACCGCTCAAGAGAGAGGTCGGCGTCAACATCTCCCGCATCCCCGGCCCGCCTTTGGGACCCTCATAGCGAATAACGATGACATCGCCCTTTTTAATTTCACCCTTCATTATGCCTCTGGTCGCTTCCTCTTCGTTCTCAAAGACTCGAGCCGGGCCCTCATGTACCATCATCTCAGGGTCAACCGCACCACTCTTTACTACAGCCCCATCAGGTGCTAGGTTTCCAAATAGGATCGTCAAACCGCCGGTCTTAGAATACGGCTCGGCTACCGAACGTATGACCGCACGGTTTTTAACTTTACCTTCCCTTATAATCCTTGACATAGGTGCTAATGAAACAGTCTGACACTTTCCATTCAGAAAGTCCGCTATCTCATGCATGACTGCGGGAATTCCACCTGCCAGATCGAGGTCCTCTATATGAACCTCGCTAGCCGGGCTCAGCTTAGAGATATGCGGAACGCGCTGGCTTATCTTATTAATTAGCGATAGCGGGAAATCGATACCTGCTTCATGAGCCAATGCCATAAGATGCAGAACAGAATTTGTGCTGCCGCCAAGTGCCATATCCACAGCAAAGGCGTTGGCAATGGAGTCCTTGGTAATAACATCCCTTGGTAATAGGTTCTTTTTCAATATAGACATGCTCTGTTTCCCCGCTTCCATGGCCAATACGCTTCTCCTCGAATCCACCGCCGGGATGGTGCCATTGCCCGGCAAGGCCATACCCAACGCCTCGGTCAAACAATTCATCGTGTTGGCCGTATACATGCCAGAGCAGCTCCCGCAGCCAGGACAGGCAGCAATCTCAATCTCTTCAAGCTCAGCCTCGGTCATCTCCCCCATAGCAACGCTACCTACGGCGTTAAACACAGTGATAAGGTCCACTGTTCGGCTTTGACCGCCCTGGTTCATACGTCCTGCCAGCATCGGGCCGCCACTGATAAAGATAGCTGGAATATTCAATCTCACCGCAGCCATAAGCATGCCGGGTATGATTTTGTCACAGTTCGGTATAAAAACAAGCGCATCGAACTGGTGCGCCTCAACCATAATCTCCACTGAATCGGCGATAAGCTCCCGGCTGGGCAAACTGTATTTCATCCCGGGATGGTTCATGGCTATGCCATCACAGACGCCGATGGTGTTGAACTCAAAAGGCACACCATCCTCGCTGCGAATCCCCGCCTTCACCGCCTCAGCAATACTTCGCAGATGAATATGGCCGGGCACAACCTCGTTGAAACTATTAACCACACCAATAAAAGGTTTAGAAAAGTCATCGCGGCAAACACCCACAGCCCGAAGCAAAGCACGATGTGGTGCCCGCTCAATGCCTTTCTTTACACCATCACTGCGCATTGTGTTTAAAACCGCCTCCTTAAGCTGAAATGAAGTTCACTTCGGTAAATTAAGGTTATTGCAGTAAACTAGCATAGCAGCTAGCTATTGTCAAGCTAGGCCGATTCCAGACTGCGTATCTTTTCCAGTCGCCGTAAATGCCTGCCACCTTCAAATGTCGATGAGAGATAAACTTTCACAATATCCAGCGCTAAACCTGGCTCAACAGTATCTTCACCCAAGCACAGAATGTTGGCATCATTATGCCGACGAGCCCGTTCAGCACCAAAGGCATTGCAACACAGAGCGGCTCTTATGCCCTTTACCTTATTAGCAGCCATGCTCATGCCTATGCCACTGCTACAGATCAGAATCCCATGCTCGAACTTTCCTGAGACAACCGCTTCAGCTACCTGCTTAGCAATATCGGGGTAGTCCACGGGATCACTGTTATAGCAGCCAAAGTCCTCATAATCATGCCCCAACTCGGTGAGGAGACCTATAATGGCTTGCTTAAGCTTTAAACCACGATGGTCACAACCCAGAGCAATATGCACCTTTACCTACCTCCCTAGTATATTCTTGGCATGCCCTCTTGATCTCCTCCTCAGGTATAACGCCCTGACGCAAAATAACCGGTGTACCTCCAGTAACATCAACTACTGTGGACTCCCGCCCACCGGGACATCTACCCATGTCGATAATAAGGTCAACCTGGCCGCCAAGCTGTTGCTCGACCTCTTCAGCCGTTACCGGACTGGGCTTATCACTAATGTTAGCGCTGGTTCCAATAATAGGTGCACCTAACCCACGAATGAGGGTAAGGGGCACAATATGGTCAGGAACTCGTACCGCCACCTTATTGCTACCAGCAGTGATAATGTCGGGAAGTGACGGGTTTTTTGACAAGACTAATGTCAACCCCCCAGGCCAAAAACGCCTCATCAAAAACTGGGCGATACCAGGCACCGAACCAACGGCAGCAGCCACCTGTGTTGAGTCTGCTAGTAAAACCGGCATAGGCAAATGTCGGGGGCGTCGCTTCACCCTGTAAATCCTCTCAACAACTTCGATTTTGAACACATCACCACCCAATCCATAGACCGTGTCAGTAGGAAAGGCAACAATACCACCGGCCTTGAGTATCTCGATGGCTCTGTCAACCTGTAAAGTTGCTTGACTGGACAAATTACTCACCTCGGCACCATATTTTCAAATAGAGGAGATTATTTTGTGCTGAAATGCTTAACCAGGAATGCGTCGATCACCGGGCCAACACCAGGATACTCCCACAGATACTCATGCCCTGGCGCTTTCAAGCCTAAACCAAAATCGTAAGGCCAGAAAACTAAAATAGCCCTGGTTATCACCCAATCAATGGGCGTAAAAGAGGGGGCATGATTTAGTATAAATATCTCCACCAGATTAGCTTTCAACAGCCCCACAAGGTCTCTGTCAGCAAGAGCATCGGCTCCAATTCCATTATTATCTATCACCAAAGACTGGCTGGCTTTAGATACCCTATGCCAGAAAGGAACTCCAACTTGAATGGAGTATACTCTCGGGTTTTCTTCCATATGAGTGATAACTTCGCCAGCGAAAGCGGCGCCATTGCTCTGTCCGGTTATTATCACCTTCAGGCCGGTAACCTGCTGGGTTAGAAAATCAATCTTAGCCGCCAATTCCTTAGCCTTTGAAGGATAATGCGTTAGCTGTTCTTTAAATTCAAAAAGATACTCAAGTAAGCCGTCTCCAGTACGAATATCATCAACCACGCAATACTTATATCCCAAGTCGGCCAGTTCAGCTTCGATCCCAACCAGCCAGCTCCGTCCCTCTACATTAGCCTCCAGCGGTGTCTTGCCCCAACCACCCGGAATACAGAAAATAGCAAGATCGCTGCCCTTAACCTTGTTACAAAGAGCAAGTAACTCGGTGACAAATTGCTCTTGAGCTTCTTTTCCTGATCCAACCACATCCTCAGCCACCTGCCAGGCCTGCTGCTCAATAGCACTCATAGATTCAAAGTTATGTGTTGCCGATTTCGTCTCCACGCTACGAGCATTATCGAAATAAAACAACAGCCCAAGAAGGCAGGCGACCAGAAACACAGCCAACCCACCTCTGCAAAGCAAAAGAAAACGTCTGCTACGCTTCATCGATTAACCCCCAGGCTACAGTGATATATTTTAGCACCTTCACAATGAATATGCCTAGCCAGATAAGCTATGAAACCGTAGTATGCCATGCTAGGCTATGATATACTTTACTCAATTAGGCAAGAGGATGGATAAAAAAACAAAAAGCCATCGTGTAGCTACCAGCGATGATATTGAAGTCTCGACTTACCTTGAAATCGCCAAAGAGCTTCATGGCGAGCAACTTACATCCAAGGTAGAGACTATATCGCCCGGGGCACGAGAGGCGATAGCAGTTATTGATTTTGGCTCTCAATATAGCCACCTGATTGCACGGCGAGTCCGAGAATGCCATGTCTACTGCGAACTGATCCCCTTTGATGAACCATGGGAGAAGATAGCCTCCCTCCAACCTAAAGGCCTCATCTTCTCAGGAGGACCCGCCAGTGTGTACCAGCCAGGAGCACCTTTAGCTCAAGCCCAACTTTATGCCAGTCACTTACCTATCCTGGGCATATGTTACGGGATTCAGGCCATCGCCCACCAACTGGGAGGACAGGTGGCTCCAGCAGATAAGCATGAATATGGTCAGGCTATCTTACACATAAGCGATAAAAAGTCGCCGCTCTTTGCCGGCTTGCCCACTTCGATACCGGTGTGGATGAGCCATGGTGACCAGATAGTAGAAATGCCGCCAGGTTTCAAAGCCCTGGCTTACACCGAGAACTCCCCCACCGCGGTTATAGGTAATGGCGCAAACATCTTCGGGTTGCAGTTTCACCCTGAGGTTGTTCACACCCCAAATGGGAAAACCATAATTCAAAACTTCCTCTACAAGGTATGTGGCTGCCATGGTACCTGGACACCAAGCAGCTTCGCCAATGAGAGCATAAGCTCGATCAGACAACAGGTAAAAGATGGCAAAGTCATCTGCGCCCTATCCGGCGGCGTTGACTCAGCAGTGGCAGCTACTCTTATCCACCAGGCCATCGGTAATCAATTAACCTGCATCTTCGTCAATAACGGGCTACTGCGCCGTGAGGAGCCGGAACGAGCCCTTAACACTTTCCGAAACAACTTGAAAATGAATGTGGTCTATGTGGACGCTTCCAGAAGATTCCTCATGCGGCTGAAAGGCGTCACTGACCCCGAGATCAAGCGCCGCCGAGTTGGTGAGGAGTTCATCAAGGTATTTGAATACAAAGCCGGCAAACTGGGCAAGATAGATTTCCTGGCTCAGGGCACTCTTTATCCCGACGTCATTGAAAGCACCTCCAAGGAAACCAAAGCTGCCGCCAGAATAAAAACCCACCACAACGTCGGCGGCCTGCCTGCCAAAATGTCACTTAAGCTCATTGAGCCGCTGCGCTATCTGTTCAAAGACGAGGTTCGCGAGGTCGGCTTAGCTCTGGGCTTACCGGAAGATATGATATGGCGCCAGCCCTTCCCGGGGCCAGGACTTGCCATTCGCATCATCGGAGAAGTAACCAAAGAACGCCTGGATATACTTCGAGATGCCGATTGGATAGTTATGAACGAGATAAAAAAGGCAAACCTCTATCGCCAGCTATGGCAAAGCTTTGCTGTACTCACTGATGTCAGAAGTGTAGGTGTGATGGGAGACTACCGGACCTACGGTTACCTAGTAGCCGTGCGCGCCGTGACCAGCCAGGACGCTATGACCGCCGATTGGGCACGCCTCCCCTACGACCTCCTTTCTCGCATATCCAGCCGTATCGTAAACGAAGTAGCCGGCGTCAACCGCGTGGTCTACGACATCACAAGCAAACCACCATCTACTATAGAGTGGGAATAAACAAAAGCCCTCATTATGTTCAGATGGCTGATTGCACTCGTCACTTTTCCGGGCATTATACTTCATGAATGGTCTCACAAATTTTTCTGCGACCGTACCAAGGTGCCTGTTTACAAAACCTGTTATTTCAGGCTAGGCAATCCTGCAGGGTATGTTATTCACGGTCCAGTAGACAACTACTGGAAAGCCTTTCTAATCACCACTGCGCCATTCACAATAAACACAATCATCGCTGTAATCTCACTCACCATCGCTGTCATCATCCCTTCCGGTTTAACCACCTACATCCTCTGCTGGCTGGGTATATCTATAGCTATGCACTCTTTCCCCAGCAGCCAAGATGCTGACAACCTGTGGCAATATTCAAAACGAGTCTGGTGGCGTAATCCCTTAGCGCTGTTCAGTTTCCCGGCTATTGGCTTGATAAAGCTGGCAAGCATACTCAGCGCTATCTGGTTTGACCTGCTCTATGCCGTCGCCTTATTGCTCCTAGTTGCTTTTATAATCAAAGGGGGCGACTTGTTTTCAATTGTGGCTTCATTTATCATGATGCATAATTCTGAAAGGGGGTGAAAATGGACGACTACGGTATTTTCTCAGTCACGTACTTTATATTCTGGCTGGCTGCGTATGTTTGGTCGGCACTATGTCTGCACATCATAGCCAAGAAGACCAATACACCGAACGAATGGCTAGCGTGGATACCCATTGCTAACATCTATCTTATGTGCAAGGTGGCTGACAAGCCTGGTTGGTGGACAATATTGTTCTTCATCCCGCTGGTGAACATAGTTATCTTCATCATAGTCTGGATGGGTATAGCGGAAGCTCGCCGCAAGCCATCGTGGCTGGGCATACTGATGATAATACCCCTCGTGAACCTGATAATACCTGGCATATTAGCTTTTTCGGACTAATTATTGCCATCACTTTTTGAACTTCCTCTCCCTCGACGGGAGAGGATTAAGGTGAGGGTGAATTTCTGACAGGGCTAAAGCCACTGTCCCTACATGCGGTAGAACGACGCCAAATTTTTTTTAACAGCAGGCGGGCTTTACCACTCTAGCAGTTGGTTCTGTTTGACAACAGCCCATGGGTTGTTATATACTATCTAGTTACATGATTGGTGTACACCTCCATACATGATTGACCTAAGGTCATAGTTGCTGTATACTTATGCGGCTTGGTGTACACCAAGCCGCATTGCACTTTAAAAAGTGAATAAGTTTTGTGTTCAGGCTGATGTAGGTCGAAGAGAAAAGGGCACAGGGCGGATGCCTTGGCGTTAGCAGCCGAAGACGGGCGTGGCAAGACTGCGATAAGCCCCGGTGAGTTGTCTAGCAAACCTAGCCGGGGATACCCTAATGGGAGAACCCGCCTGGGTAAAACCCAGGCTCTCGCCAAAAGCGAGAGGGTACCAGGAGAACTGAAACATCTTAGTAACCTGAGGAAGAGAAATCTAACGAGATTCCCGGAGTAGTGGCGAACGAAAGGGGAAGAGCCTAAACTCGAGTGGCTTAGTGGGCTTGGGCCCTATGTCATTCGAGGGTTGTAAGACACAAGAGACGGACCCCAAGAGCCGTAACAGAGTAAGAAAACTTCTGCCTAGTCGAAGGTCTCTGGAAAGAGCAACCAAAGAGGGTGATAGTCCCGTAGATTAAAGGTTGAAGTCTCTGCTTGTGTTCTTAAGTACCACGGGACACGAGAAATCCCGTGGGAATCTGGGGTGACCACACTCCAAGGCTAAATACTGCTAACGACCGATAGTGAACCAGTACCGTGAGGGAAAGGTGAAAAGCACCCCGAAGGGGGAGTGAAATAGAACCTGAAACCTTGTGCCTACAAGCAGTCAGAGGCTTGGTTTTTAACCAGGCTGATGGCGTGCCTATTGAAGAATGAGCCGGCGAGTTAATCTCTGTGGCAAGGTTAAGTAACTCAGTTACGGAACCGTAGCGAAAGCGAGTCTGAATAGGGCGACCAGTCGCAGGGATTAGACACGAAACCGGGTGAGCTACCCATGGCCAGGATGAAACCCAACTAACCTTGGGTGGAGGTCCGAACCCGTGTACGTGGCAAAGTGCTGGGATGAGCTGTGGGTAGGGGTGAAATGCCAAACGAACCCGGAGATAGCTTGTACTCCCCGAAATGCATTTAGGTGCAGCCTCAGGTAATAACTTATGGAGGTAGAGCACTGGATGAGCTCGGGGCCGTGAGGTTACCAAACTCAACCAAACTCCGAATGCCATAAGTCCTATCCTGGGAGTGAGACTGCGGGGGATAAGCTTCGTAGTCGAGAGGGAAACAGCCCAGACCATCAGCTAAGGTCCCGAAACGCGGACTAAGTGGCAAAGGAAGTGATATCGCTAAAACAGCCAGGAGGTTGGCTTAGAAGCAGCCACCCTTTAAAGAGTGCGTAACAGCTCACTGGTCGAGTGGTGTCGCACCGATAATTTAACGGGGCTCAAGTCCGCTACCGAAGCTATGGTTCGCCTTTCGGCGAAGGTAGGGGAGCGTTGATATAGCTGAGAAGCCTTGGCGTAAGCCAAAGTGGAGCAATAGCAAGTGAGAATGCCGGCATAAGTAGCGATAAGGCATGTGAAAACCATGCCCACCGTAAATCTAAGGTTTCCTACGCAAGGTCAATCCGCGTAGGGTTAGTCGGGCCTAAGCCGAACCCCAAGGGGATAGGCGATGGACAATGGGTCAACATTCCCATACCATCTAATCCTTGTTTTAAGGCAAAGGGGGAACACAGGAGGATAGGCTGAGCGCACCTAATGGACATGGTGCGTCTCCAATCCAAGGCGCGTTGAGGCAGGCAAATCCACTTCAACATCAAGCTGAGGAGCGGGGAAAATTGAGGGGAAACCCGAGGTAATTCAGCTGAGTCCACGCTGTCTAGAAAAGCCTCGTTGTTAAAGGATTAGGTGCCCGTACCGCAAACCGACACAGGTAGATGGGGGTAAGTATCCCAAGGTGTTCGAGAGAACCCTCGTTAAGGAACTCGGCAATTTAACCCCGTAACTTTGGAAGAAGGGGGCCCGCTGTAGAGGCGGGGGCACGAAACCGGCCCAAGCGACTGTATAACATAAACACAGGTCTCTGCCAAAGCGAAAGCTGAGGTATAGGGGCTGATACCTGCCCAGTGCCGGAAGGTTAAGGAGAGAGGTTAGGGTTTTAACCCGAAGCTTTGAACCGAAGCCCCGGTGAACGGCGGCCGTAACTATAACGGTCCTAAGGTAGCGAAATCCCTTGTCGGGTAAGTTCCGACCCGCACGAAAGGTGTAACGACTTGGGCGCTGTCTCAACGAGGGACTCGGCGAAATTGAAATACCCGTGAAGATGCGGGTTACCCACAACTGGACAAAAAGACCCCGGGAGCTTTACTATATCTTGGCATTGGACTCGAGCTGAGCATGTGTAGGATAGGTGGGAGGCTGTGAAGTTGAGGCGTAAGCTTCAGTGGAGCCAACGGTGAAATACCACTCTTGTTTGGTTTTGGTTCTAACCTGCCTTCGGGTGGGAACAGTGCCAGGTGGGTAGTTTAACTGGGGCGGTTGCCTCCCAAAAGGTAACGGAGGCGTCCAAAGGTCCCCTCAGCACGGATGGAAACCGTGCATCGAGTGTATTGGCATAAGGGGGCTTGACTGCGAGACCAACAAGTCGAGCAGAGACGAAAGTCGGGCAAAGTGATCCTACGGTTCCGTGTGGAAGGGCCGTAGCTTAACGGATAAAAGCTACCCCGGGGATAACAGGCTTATCTTGCCCAAGAGTTCACATCGACG
>VGOP01000015.1 GCA_016875875.1 Chloroflexota bacterium
TTTGTAAACTCTGAAGATTTCTCTTCAGAGACCGTCGGCAGAATTTTTCGACCTTTCCGCCTCCGGTTTTGGGACCCTTACGGGGAAAGTATTCACTTTTTGAGTATTAGGTATTTTTACAGCCCGCCTTTTCGGGCTACTCCACATGTAATCCAGAAACAACTTTTTCTGGTTTTGGGCTTTATGTCCCGGAGTCAGGACGGTCCTCCGCTTGCCTCGGACGGTGTGAACCCGCCTCGGCCTGCTCCCATTCTCATCACCTCCTTTCCATATAGATAGCTCAACCGGCAAGGTAATACCTTGCCATAGTACTATTTTACCATGCCTGTCAAGACCCCAAAAGCCTAGAAATCAAACGTAAAAATCAAAAATCCAAGTGTAACCGCCACCTTTTTAAATACCCCCCTGTAAGCACCACCTACACACCCAGCCCACAAATCCCAAATTACAAATCACAAATCCTAAACAATATTTAAACTCAAATTCTCAAAATCCAAAACTTTTCTATGTTTGGGTCATTAGAATTTTGTATTTTGAATTTGTTTGGTATTTGGTGCTTTGAATTCGTTTGAGATTTGGTGCTTGGGATTTGATATTTAAACATGTAGCCTCGTGGCTACATTCCTCCACACCTGTATCGTAATTATGGCTGATTTTACATTGGCCAAAAGTATGAGCCGGGTCATACTTTTGGCTGCTCCCGTAGCTCGTCCGCCTTGTAGGGACAGACCTTCAGGTCTGTCCGCCCATCCACCTCGGACAACCTTGTAGGGACAGACCTTCAGGTCTGTCCGCCCCTCCGCTTGATTTTTGACTTTTAATCTTTAATCTTTGGTTTGTGTGGGGTTTGGGGGTGGGATGAGGCGGATTTACTTGTAGGTTAAAACCTCGTAGGGACAGACCTTCAGGTCTGTCCGCCCGTCCACCTCGGACAGGGCTACAGTTAAAACCTTGTAGGGACAGACCTTCAGGTCTGTCCGCCCCTCCACCTCGGACAGGGCTAAAGCCCTGTCCCTACATTTTTGAGAAATTCTAAATCCCAAGCACCAAAAACAAATGACCAGAACAGCAAAAGTTTTTGATTTTGAGAATTTGAGTTTAGATATTGTTTAGGATTTGTGATTTGTAATTTGGGATTTGTGGGCTGGGTGTGTAGGTGGTGTTTACTTGTAGTATTCGCGGACGCGGCGGAAGAAGGCGCGGACGATGAAGACGAAGGCGATGACGAAAACGATGCCGCCGAGGGCCAGGTACAAGGCGGAGAAAAGGCCGACTTTGAAGGGGTAGGGTGACAGGGTCCAGTCGCTTTCGTTGCCGGCACCATCTATCGCCTTGACTCGCCAATAGTAAGTGCCGGGCTCCAATCTGACAGCACAACTGGGCTTGGTCAAGCCCGTCTTCCTCATCCCTGGTGCCAGGGGGAAGAATTGGAGGTCGTTATCTATCTCCAAAATATAGATAACGCCGCTGGGGTCAGAGACCTCGGTCCAGGTGAAGATGACAAGCTGTGGACCCAGCATGCCGTATCTCTCTTGAAGTGGTGAGATGGTGCTCGGTGACTCAGGCGCATCGCTTTCCAGAGTCAGGCCGAAGGTGGCGGTGTTGCCTCCCTTGTCAGTAGCCACAACTACGTGGTTGGTTTTGGAGCTTTCTGGCACCTTGAAGCTATGGGTGAAGTTGCCCATGTCGTCGGTAGTTGGCGAGCTAGATATGGTGACATCATCGAATTTGATGGAGACCTGGCTGGTGGCGGCAAAGCCGCAGCCGGTCACTGTTACCTCCCCGCCGATCTCGGGGGATTCGGGGTTAAGAGCTATTGCCGGTTGGACTTGGAAGCTGGTGCTGATATCTGCGATAGTCTGGAGTTTCATGCCAGCCTTGAGCTCGTGCTTGCCGGCGATGGTATTGGGGAGGGTGAAGTCGGTTTCAAAGCTGCCCTTTTCGTTGACGCTTATGGTAAGCTTGGTGTCTTTGCCATCGAAGCTCAAATTCCCCTCTTCTTTGGCGGGGAAGCCTGTGCCGTTGATGGTGACTTTAGAGCCAGGAGAGGCTGATGATGGGCTCACCTTGATGTCCGGCAGCACCATGAAGCTGAAGCCGTAGGGGTCTTCGGGGCGGGCGTGGCGGTAAAACTGGACATAGTTGGTACCGTAGGCAGCCTCAGGTACAGTGAAACTGACTGTTACCTTGGTGCTGTTTGGGGGGGCTTTGTCGTCAATTAAGACAATATAGTCAGTAGCCTCACCACCAATGGGCTTGTTGCTCCACCGAACCTCATAGCGTCCATCTGTACCCACCACAATCTGGGAACCGGCATCTATGGCTATCGTTGCCGTGGAGCCAACTTTACCTGAGTCTTTTGATTCCCCCACAACTGTAGGGGTACAAGCATTCCCCACTCAGCCGTCGGCTTTGACTGCGGTTGGTACCAGCGCCAGGGTCAGCACTAAAATCAGGCCAAGATAACCCATGAATTTCATGCCTTAAATTGTATACCGCCCTGCCTGAGCCTTGTCAAGTTCACATAGCTAATCCAGCTTCGACCCTTCCATCCCCCTGTAGCCTCGACCTTTTAAGGTCGAGGTCACGAGGTTAAAACCTTGTAGGGACAGACCTTCAGGTCTGTCCGCCCGTCCACCTCGGACAGGGCTACAGTTAAAACCTTGTAGGGACAGACCTTCAGGTCTGTCCGCCCATCCACCTCGGACAGGGCTACAGTTAAAACCTTGTAGGGACAGACCTTCAGGTCTGTCCGCCCGTCCACTTCGGACAGGGCTACAGTTAAAACCTTGTAGGGACAGACCTTCAGGTCTGTCCGAAAAGGAGCAGAGAAATGGACTTAAGCACCATGCGAACCCTGGTCAGGCGAGACCTCAAAGACGAGGACAATTCCAACTATCGCTGGCAGGACAATGAGATAGACCGAGCTATAGCCAGAGCGCTAGCCGAGCTGTCCCGTTACGCTCCCAGGGAAATGAAAGCTACCATCGCCACCGTTGACGGCAGCCGGGTGATAGACATATCCAGCTTGACCGATAGAGTCTCGGTTGACCGCGTGGAGTTCCCAGTAGGGGAGACCCCCAGGCAGTTCCAGCGCTTTACCGTTTATCAGGACACCGTCACACTCACCGGAGACGCCGAGGGGGACGGCGAGAACTGCTATATCTACTGGGGTAAGGTTCACACCCTGGATGGAAGCACCAGCACAGTCCCCAGCTATCTTGAGGACGTGCTTGCCTTGGGGGCTGCTGCCCATGCCGTGCTGTCTCAGGCGCAATACCGCGTTGATGCTGCCGGCTTTGGCGGGGACAGAGCCGATACCGATTACCAGTCCTGGGGCAATGCCGTGCTCAAAGAGTTCGCATCTCAGCTTAAACGCTTCGGCAGAGGCAGAAAGCTCAACATAAGCCAGCTCTATCAAGGAGACGACACAGAATAAATCAAATATCAAAGATAAAAAGGCAAAGGTACAACTCAAAGTGCAAAAAATTTTAACTTTTGATTTGTCATTTTGCATTTTGATGTTTGGTTTTTAACTTCTTTTGAGAGGAGACACTAATGGGAAATTCAAAAATTGAACAAGGCCTACCTAAGACCAAAGCGGGGCTTCCCTGGCAGGCGTTCGCCATCGTCGGCGACAAGGAAGACCCGGAGACGTGGAAGTTACCGCACCACACCAAGGCCATCTTCCGAGCCATCAAGGGAAAGATAGGCCACTATAGAACCACTGATTGGGAGCATTTGTCGGCAGCCGTGGCCGCCCTAAGCCCTGGCGGGTTCAGAGGCAGGCGTGTCGGAGCCACTGACCAGCAGATACTTGATGCCGCTAGGCACCTGGCCAGGCATTACACGGAAAACGGTAAGCCGGTGCCCGATACCCTGGCCACCATGGTCGAATGAATCAAATAACGTAGGGACATGCCTTTAGGCTTGTCCGCAGCAGGTTGACATAAAATAAAGGAAGACAGATAACGTAGGGACATGCCTTTAGGCTTGTCCGCAGCAGGTTGACATAAATTTAAACAAAAGGAGAGGAACAATGTTAAACAAATTTTTAGTCGGCAAAAAGAAGTACAGCGTCTTTATCACCACCGCCATTATTGCTCTGCTTGACATCTTTGGAGTCAGGCCTGATATGCAGAACGAGCTGATGGAGTTTATCCCCATGGTGGCTATGGTCCTCTCGGGAATTATCTACCTGATCATGGAAGGGACTAGGGACATCCAGAGGGAGAAAACCAATACCGCAGCCGTACAAGCGCAGGCAGGCGTTGTTATGGCCAATGGAGTCAATATCCCCAGAAATATAGCCGTAGCCCAGCCAGCGCAATCACAGCCAGAAATCCAGCCTATAGACCAGCTCTCGCCCGAACCCTTTGATGTCAAGACCTTCCATGAAAGAGTCCTCAATGATACCGACCTGAGATACACTGAGGTAAACCCGGCCACGCTATACTACATGGCCAAAGACAAAGGGCGGGTAACCACCTGCACCGACATTAAACAGGCGCAGGACTATTGGGATTATCTGGTGACCCTGGCATACGAGGCCAATGCCTATGTTAATGAGTTGTCCAAGCCTAAGCCAGGCGAGTGCCGGCGTCCCGGCCCGGAGTACTACGCCTCGCAGCTCGACCTGGCCAAGACCATTCGTTTTCGAGATTCCGTCCACAGACTGGCCGACTCCGGCATTGACTGGAAAGCCCGCGTTGCCAACAACGACTCTTTGATAAATGTCGGTGCTCTGGCCGAGGAAGTGCTTAAGTATGGCCAGTGAGTTAAGCGCTATGGAAAAGCTACTGAGTGCCATTATCCAGCTGCTTAAGAGTATTTTCGGCAAAGATGAAGCTCATGGAGGCGGCGGAGGTAGGACTGTCATGTACCAAGCCGATGTCATGCGGGATTTTAGCCGGCTTGGAATCCGAAACTTCGGCTATGAGGACGACTGGTATCACTTTCCAGCCGACCCAGAGGTTTGGGCTGAATGGTGTTACAAAGCCAGGAGTGCATGTCCACCCTACAAAAGCAACACAGAGACTCACATGGGCTTTGATTGCGACGATTTTGCTAAGTGCTTCGCCGCTTATTGCCGGCAGAAGGGTCTCTCCAACGCCATCTGGGAAGTTTGGGGTAAAACCCCAGCCGGCCGTCACGCCTGGAACGTTTTCCAGTGCGCGGAAAACAAATACGAAATCGAACCGCAAACCGGAGAAATCTGGCCACTGGGAACTAAAAGCGGCTGGAAAGCAGAAATAAGGTTGTAGATAATGAGCGGCGATTTGCCTTCAGGCTTAATTGAAGGGGGGGAATATGACAATAGTCGCCAACATCACCAGCAAGACTGCGAGGGCAATAAGTTCTACTATTAGGTTTCTACTTAACATTTTGCCTCCTGTTCTATCTTGTTCCCCCGAAAAGAGTAGAACGCAGCCGTCATCTCATAGTAGATTGGACTTGCGATGCACGCCTCCGCCCATTCAATTTAAGGAAGTATAACATAAAGGCGGCATGATTGCTAGTAGGAAAATAGTACTAGGAATCCATAGTACTATATGCAGCAAGAAAACACTCACCTGCCCTTCCAGAATGGAAGAGGGGGACAACTTTTAACTTTTAATTTGTCATTTTGGTTTTTGATATTTGATTTTTGACTCGCCATGAGAACTTTAACCGACGCCCTACTCGAAGAACAGAAGCAGCCAACCAGGAAGCCCCTGGTGAAGCTCGAGGTACAGGCTTACGGCCACCCCGAGGCTAACCCTGCAGGTGGTGTCCAGTGGGAAGCCTTCGGTTGGCAGCGCTTCTACTCAGGCAGCGAGACCAAGGACAGCCACGGCGTAACCATCCCCGGAGACGGCAGCCTGGTCAGAATCAGAAAGTCAGGCACTAACCTGTACCTCTCCCGAGTCACCAGCCCCGGACCAACCAGCGACTACTCCCAGTGGGGCAGTTCCTTCGGTGGAGTCCCGTCCAATGCTAAAGTCGCCATCGCCTCATTAGGAGCTAACGTCATGGTGGCCTCGATGTCTGCCGCCTATCTCTACCGCCGGCAGTCATCAGATTACGGCGCTACCTGGGCGAGCTGGGTTGAGATGGCCAACGCCCGACCCTGTGAGCGGGGCGTAGCCATAGCCTATAAGCCCAACGGCGACTGCGCCATCGTTCACGCCTCAGATGTCAACGACCCCATGAGCCTGTATATCCAGAAGCGTACAGGCGGTACATGGAGCACCGGCTTAGGCCAGCGAGACTACTATGACGCCGAGATTGTGGATTTAACTATGTACTACGACGGCGACTGGAATATCATCGCCCTAATTCAGGAAGGCAGCTATATCTCTGTCGTCCGCATAGTTCATGGGGACGGCTACAAAGTAACCGCTGGCCAGTGGGCTACGGACGCCAAGATAGGCTTAGGCAGAGCCAGAGTAGACGTTGCCGCACAGGTGAGGTTAAGGCAGTTCAAGGTCGGTTGGCCGGTAGGCTTTCGCAGGATGCAGCCCTTCGGCCCCTGGGAGCCGAGAACCGCCTCCACCTACTGGGAGAGGCATGCCGCGGTATATGAAGCCCTAGCCGGCGAGACCTTAGACGTCTCCGGCCCCTTCTTGGTAAAGCCCCCCACATCTTGCTCCAGGCCGTTGTTATCCCTAGCCCGCCAGAACCAGCCCTGGATATTCAGACTAAAGCCGGGCACGGACTTCATTGACTACAACTGGAATAAAGCCAGTTTCATTGAGACTTCTGCCTCCCGAGGCATGGCTTTAGCCGCCGACCCCAACAGCGAATACATCTGGGCAACGCAGCCTAACGAGGTCTGGCGGACCCCGTGCCCTGGCTCATGGACTCCCCCCACCCCAGGCTCAGGAGCTGGCGATAAAATCACCATCCCCGTAGCTAAAATCGCCAGGATCGCCGAGGCCGTAGACCCGGAACAGCAGTCGGAGCTGGTGGTGGAGCTGGACAACTCCAAAGGCACTTATAACAGCCCCGGCACCGGAGACCTGGCCGTGGTCAAGAGAGGCAGCAGGGTAAACCTGCACATCGGTTACAAAACCCCCTCCGGAGACCAGCTCTCAGAGGCTTCCAGGTATTTCATCGAGGCTATGGACTACAAAAGAGACCCCAACATCTCCAGCTTTATCATACGCTGCATTGACGCCTGGGGTTATTTAGAGCGCTACCAGTTCAACAAGCCCGTGGAGTGGAACGTCACCTCAGACGGCTTTACCTGTTATCAGCTAATTGAGAAGGTAATCCAGGCTGTAGGCGGCACGCTGTCCTATAAATCCCGGAGCAGCCTTATCACCAGCCTATACCCCAAGCTCGAAGTGGCATCGGGAGAGAGCGCAGCATCGGTCTTAAGGCAGCTACTAGGCATGGTACCAGATGTAATTTTCTTTTTCGGCCTGGACGCCTATATCGTCCATCCCCAGGATACGGACACAGCAGTCTATAAATATAAGTTCCCAACAGCATGACATAAAAATGTAGGGACATGCCTTTAGGCTTGTCCGCAGAAAGTTGACATAAAATAAAGGAGGACAGATAACGTAGGGACATGCCTTTAGGCTTGTCCGCAGAAAGGAGGACAACATGGCTAACGCACTTTACGACAAAGGCAGAGAAGGCTTTCTGGATGGGAGCATTGATTGGGACACCGACAACATCAAGTGTGTCCTCGTCGATGGTGCTGATTACACCCCCAACCTCGCCACCCACGATAACCTTGATGACATTCCCTCGGCCGCCAGGGTCGCCACCAGCGGTAACCTGGCAAACAAGACCAAGACCGCCGGTGTAGCCGACGCTGACGACGTCACCATCGCTAGCGTCTCGGGAGACCAGTTCGAGTATATCGTTATCTATAAGGACACCGGGGTTGAAAGCACATCTCGGCTGATAGCCCTCATAGACACGGCTACCGGCTTGCCCTGCACCCCCAACGGCGGCGACATTACCATACAGTGGCCTAGCGATGCCACTAAAATCTTCAAACTGTAATCTCCACCTGTCATTGCCAGCCAAGCGTGGCAATCTCAGCCCAAAGTGAGGGGTGAAATCGCCGTAATCTTGGGAATAGGGGGCATGTAGGGGCGTAC
The DNA here is from genome assembly GCA_016875875.1 of Chloroflexota bacterium. Lineage (NCBI taxonomy): Bacteria > Bacillati > Chloroflexota > Chloroflexota bacterium. The sequence continues at coordinate 8,100 of VGOP01000015.1, forward strand.
CTTTAGGTGCGCCCAGAAATAAAAGGAGCGAAGCGACTAAATGGCAACAGCTAAACTCATAGGTCCTTCAAGCATCGTTAACTACAGTGGAGCATCAGCAAATTATGCTTGGTGGGATAAGTGGACAGCCGAAGGCACAGGCAGGGTCAGCCAGATACGTGTATATGGATACACTAACGGTTATGTCAAGGTTGCTCTCTATGCCAACAACAACGGCAGCCCCGGCACATGCCTAGCCAAGCAGGACACCAGCACCGCCATTGTCGCCGGTTGGAACACCATCACCCTTGAATCCGAGGCCTCGGTCACCAAAGACACCGTCTATTGGATAGCAACCGCCGCAGGCGACTCCTCAATTTCTTACACATACCCCACCACCGGAGTCGTATGTAAATACAAGACCATCACCTACTCCACCTGGGTGTGGCCAGATGACCCCACCAACCTCTTAGAATCCAACACCTGGTACATGAACGCCCAAGGCTATGGTGTTCTCGTCCTAAGCCTATCAACCATCCCCTCAGCCGAAGTTGTAGGCCAGCCCAAGCTAATCTTTATCCTCAAGCCGTCAACTATAGCCTCACAGGAAGCCGTTGGCAGCCCCATTGTTGAGCTAGCTGGGACTTATATACAGCCTGCCACCATCCCATCAGCCGAGGTGGTCGGAAGTCCATCTGTAATTAAGCTGCTTCAGTTTCTGGTCCCGTCAACCATACCTTCGGCAGAGGTAGTTGGCAGTCCCACCATCTTGAACCTTCGCCAGTTCCTTATCCCTGTAACCATTCCCTCAGCCGAGGCGGTCGGAAGTCCATCTGTAATTAAGCTGCTTCAGTTTCTGGTCCCGTCAACCATACCTTCGGCAGAAGTAGTTGGCATCCCATCAATCGGCGTCTTCGGCATCATAGTCCCCGTTACCATCCCCTCAGCCGAAACTGTAGGGGGGCCCACGCTGCTCAAATATGTTTGGCATGTTATCCTGGACGCCCTGTACAGCACCGAGACGCCAGACATCAACCGAGCCTTTGTTATCGGCAGAGACGTCTACGGCATGCCGGTCTACGGAGAAGCCCATACCACCGCAGAGTCGGCACTTGTTGGCCAGAGGCTAGATTTTAGGCAAGAGCTAGCCATCCCCACCACCGCCCAGGCAGGGAGCATGGCCAGCGCTGTCTTATCCAAGATGAGACTCACTGGAAAGATGGCGCTCATACTAATCCCGCCCAACTGCGGCCAGGAGCTGTTTGATACAGTGCAGGTAACCGATAAGCAAGCCAACCAGTCTAACGCGCAATACCGTGTAGTCGGGCTGAGGTTCGAGTATAACCCCAGGCAAGCCCGCTACCACCACAAACTCATACTAGGAGCACCCTAAAGCCTTGGTGTTGAAAGCGTTAGTGTCTCTCTGATGGTTACGGGCCGGTAATGCCTCAAGTGTCTTGTCCAGGCGGCTTTTGGCTACGAATGTTGCCTAACTTCCTTGTCCAGGGTGATGAAGCCTCGCTTTAGGGCGGTGATCACTGTCTGGGTGCGGGCATTGGCATCCAGTTTGCGCAGGATGGAAGTTATGTGGTTCTTGATGGTTTGTTCGCTGATGTTAAGTTCAAGCGCTATTTGCTTGTTGAAGTAACCCTGGGCCATATAGGTGAGGATTTCGGTCTCCCGGGGGGTCAGTGGAGAAACGAAGGATTCGATGCCTTTTCCCCATGAGAAGTCCTGGAACTGCTGCAGCACTTGTTGGGCAGCTTGAGGCCGTGCAAAAAGAGTATCGTTTATGGGGTGTTTGCCAGCGGCAGCTTTGCGGATTGTCGTCACCAGCTCAGTTGAGGAGACATCACGCCTTAGATAGCCAGCTACCCGGGATTTAATTGCCTGAAAGAGCTCTTCATCGTTGGGTTGGGGTGAGAAAAGTATTACTGCCACGCTGGGTAATAGCTGCTTAATGGCCTTGGCTAGGTCCATGCCGTCGTTGTTGGACATCTCGATGTCGAGGAGAACGACATCGGGGTACAAGTTGCTTATCGCTGACATAAGCTCTTTGCTGGAACCAATGTCGCCGCAAATATCTATGTCAGCTATTTGATTTAGAGTGGAGTGCACACCCTGGCGGAATAAGGGCTGCTGGTCGGCTATTAGTACCTTTATCTTCGGCTGCTTTTCGGCCATTAATCACCTTTCTGTGGGCATCTTATGTTCAGTGTAGCAAACCAATATGTCAATGTCAATCAGTTGTTCCTTGACGTAATGGTGGCTAATTTATAGAATGTTGCATGTATTTGCTGCAGAACCTGAAAGGATAGTTTTTGATATGGAGCTAGTTGAAGAGATGCTGGCCGGAAACGTGTTGGCTTTAGCACGGTTGATTACAAGAGTGGAAAGAGACGGTGCTGATGTACCACGAATAATGAAGCAGGTCTACCCTCATTTGGGTAAAACTTATTGTATAGGCATAACTGGACCGCCGGGGTCAGGTAAGAGCACCATGGTGGACCGGTTGACGGCAGTGATACGGCAGCGTGGTTTCACGGTGGGTATAATTGCCGCTGACCCTACCAGTCCATTTACCGGTGGTGCTGTCCTTGGTGATAGGATAAGGATGCAGCAGCATTACCTTGATCAGGGAGTTTTCATTCGGAGTATGGCGACGCGTGGTAGTCACGGAGGTTTGCCGCGGACTAGTGGCGGTGTGATTAAGTTGATGGGTGCCTTCGGTAAAGACTTCGTTTTGGTGGAGACGGTAGGGGTGGGACAGACTGAGCTGGACGTTATGCAAAACGTAGATACTGTGGTGGTGGTCTTGGTTCCTGAGGCAGGTGATACAATTCAGACGATGAAGGCAGGCTTGTTTGAGATTGCTGATATCTTTGCGGTAAATAAGGCTGACCGTCCTGGGGCTGATAATCTGGTGGCTGAACTGGGTATGATGGTCCACCTTCGTTCTGAGGAAACTTGGTGGCAGGTGCCGGTGATAGCCACTGAAGCTATCAATAATGTCGGCATCGAGGAACTTTACGGACAGATCGAAAAAAATCGCCAAGCGTTAGAAGAAACCGGGCGATTGTCACAGCGGCGCCAGGAACAGCGGCGGCGGGAATTTCTGGAAATAGTGGAGCGTAGAGTTTCTGATGAGCTTTTGAAATTGGTGGAACGAGACGAGGAGTTGAGCCGACACATGGCGATGGTCGAAGCTGGTGATATTGATCCCTATTCCGCGGCTGATGAAATTCTCCGGCCGGGGACTTTGCTGGCTAGCTGGTCGCGGCAGCTGGCAGAAAGGCATCCCAGCGATTAGGAGAAGACGAGGTGGTTGGAGGATGTGGTGAGCAGTGGGCAGACCTTTCAGGTCTGCTTCTATATTTATGCCGCAGGCCTCATGAAAACAACACGAAATTTATGGTGGAATAAAAATGGCCAAAAAAGTCAGTAAGTATGATGTCATAATTGTTGGTGGTGGTCCGGCAGGCATGTTTGCTGCCTTAGAGCTATGCCAAGACAACGAAGTCAAAATATTGCTTCTGGAAAAGGGCAAAGACATTGATGCCCGAAGGTGTCCCCTGCAAGAGACGGGCAAGAGCTGTGTGTCGTGCTCGCCGTGTCACCTGGTTAGCGGATTGGGCGGAGCCGGAGCCTTTAGCGATGGCAAGTTGACTTTGTCCTCAGTGGTGGGCGGTCGATTAGGTGAATTGTTGGGCGATGGCCAGATGCAGGAGCTTATTGACTATGTGGATGACCTTTACCTCAAGTTTGGTGCTACCGATAGGATTTACGGTGTTGGTGAGGAGGTGGATGAATTAGGGCGGCGGGCAATTCTGGCGGAATTAAGGTTAGTTCCGGTGAGGCTGCGTCATATCGGGACGGAACGGTCCCGCCAGGTGCTTAAGGCTATGCGGGATTTTATTGTCCGTGGTGTGGAGGTGAGGTTGGGGGAGGTGGCGGCTAGCATCACGGTTGATAATGGAGTGGTGGCTGGGGTGGAAACGGACCAGGGCGAACACTTGAAGTGCCGCTATCTGGTTTTGGCACCAGGCAGAGAAGGGGCAGACTGGCTGACGAAGGAAGCCAGCCGACTCAAGCTAAGCTTGAAGTCTAACCCCATAGATGTTGGTGTCAGGGTGGAAGTTCCGGCACCGGTGCTTGAAGAGTTGACCTCAGTATTATATGAATCAAAACTCGAATTCTTTTCCCGCAGTTTTGGTGACCGGATAAGGACATTCTGCATGTGTCCCGGCGGTGAAGTTATTATGGAAGCCACAGGTGGTGCTGACCCGGTGATTACAGTCAATGGCAATAGCTACGCGGAACGCAAAACCGGGAATACCAATTTTGCTATTCTGGTGAGCACTACTTTTACTGAGCCGTTTCGTGAGCCTATCGCTTATGGAAAATATCTGGCGCGGCTGGCTAATCTCCTCAGCGGTGGTGTGTTGGTACAACGTTTTGGCGACTTGATGGAGGGGCGTCGCTCAACGCCAGAGCGCATTAAGCATAGCATTGTTGAGCCTACCTTAAAAGCGGCAACACCGGGAGACTTGAGCTTTGCTCTCCCGTTTCGCCATCTTAAAGGGATAGTGGAGATGCTTCAAGCGATGGACAAACTGGCCCCCGGGGTGGCATCTAGGCATACTCTGCTATATGGTGTTGAGGTCAAATTTTATTCCAGCCAGCTAGAGCTAAGCCCGTGCCTGGAGACAGAAATCGGCAATATGTTCGCTGCTGGCGATGGTGCTGGTGTTAGTCGTGGGTTAATCCAGGCCTCGGCTTGTGGTGTGGTGGTCGCCAGGGAGATATTGAGACGGCTGGGCAAATAGATATTGCCTGAGGCAATTGCTCGATAAATCCCACGGTAAGTATTCTTACAGGTAGCTCCGGTCGTAGAGAAGGCGGTTAATCAGTATACTTCTGACGCTTGTGGTAGCTGTCTTGAGGTCGGGGCCAAGCCTAGCAGTGAGGCGGCGCACTACAATGGCAATGAAGACGGCTAAGAGCCCGAGAGTCATCTCCGCAGGCTGGATTAGGAGCCATGAGGCCAGCGGGGCTATAGCAAAAGTAATGATCATGCCCAGTGGCAGGCTGTTGCTCACTGGCCCACCCATCATGAAGCGTTCACTCATTGTCTGGCCAGAAGCCATAAAGCGAGGCATCGTTCTGATGAAGAAACCTGTTAGCGCAGGGACAGCGGCGATGATGAGGACCCAGTAAGCATGGGAGGACTCAGTCATGCTAAGACACACGGTCAAGGTGAGGAGCATTCCTGCACCAGCAGTGTTGCCTTTTTCACCATCGAACTTTCGGAATACAGGCCACATCTGTCCGATAACTGCAGCTACGCCGGCTGCAGCGGTCACAGCCAGAGGGAAATCAAAGACGAAGCCGATGACGATGGGAATAACTCCTTTCAGGATATCGACAATTACTCCAGATAAACCTTCAAGGCGACCTACCTTGTGCCACAGTGCAATGTGCAGGTCTTCTTCTTTAGATAAGTCAACTCCTTTGGCTCGACCCAAAAGACTCATGTAGGGCAGCGAGCCCAGAAGGTAAGCACCTATCACTAGAGCAATGTCAGCTAGCAGCATTTAGCCCTCCTCATAAAGTTTATCAAGGAATTAAAATTAGGGAACTCTTAGCTGGTTGTCGTCAATAGGTCTCAATTGAGAGAGAGCACGAAACCGGTCTGATGAGTCGGGTGTCAACTCTATTTGTTGACACCCGGAAAATAACTAGTAAGCCGCTCAAACCTAACCACGCCGCCTTATAGTGGCTAAGTCATTCGATGTTTTGAGAGACCTATTAAAAGTTTTAACGCTCTGTTATCTCGGTTGAGTAACCTTTGCTTGCCAGGTCTTTGACAAGCTGTTTGACATCTTCTTTATCAAGATGGATGCACAGGTCCTGTTCCTTGCCTTCAACTGGTGGCATACTGTGGAATGCGAGTATTTTAGCCCCAAACTTTCTAACAGCCTCTAAGATCTCTTGCATGCTTTTGGTTTCGGTACCCTTTGAGATAACTATGCGGGTACCCGGCTTGCCAATTCCTAATACCGGATTCAGTATTTTGTAGAAGAAATCGTTGGTTGTGGCTATGCCTATGAGCTTATTCTTTTCCACCACCGGCAGCGCGCCCACACCTTTCTTCTGAGCCAGGGCTATGGCAGCTTCTACCGACATGTTAGGGTCGACAGTGACCGGATCCTTGCCCATGACTTCTTTGACCGTCATCTTTGCCAGGAGATAGTTAATTTCCCAGACGCTCAGGCTTGTGGCTGGTGATGGAGCTGTACGGGTGATGCGCTCTTTGCTTACCATGCCGACGAGCTTCCCTTTGTCAACCACCGGCAGACGGCGAATGCCATGTGCATCCATGATTTTCCTGGCTTCCATTATCGGTGTATCGCTTGACACAGTCACTACATTCCAGGTCATAACGTCTCGAACTTTCATTTTCCACCTCCCTGTATTTTCCAGCTATTGTATCACAGACTGAAGATACTTAAAAGTGGTATCGGTATTTGTTTCGGATAAATTTGTGTCTTTAGCCGCTGTCTTCAGCCAGAATATGTTTGGCATGGTAGTATCAGCTTATATTTTAGGTCTTAAGATTATGCTAAAATAGTTTTGAGGAATTGATAGGACGCGATGGGCCAAGGGCGTGAGGTTAGAATAACGGTTAGGGTAGCGGCTATACGTGATGGGGCTCAGGGAATCAGCATAGCTATGCCCGAGCGATTGTTAGGTGAATGGGCAGATAGTGGGGCAAGCTCATTGGCGCTCACAGATGAGTATAATATCCGTGTTTTTGGGAAGGATGGAGTTCAGCGATATCTGCTGACTATGCCAGGAACAACTATCCGAGGCGAACAGCTTTCTGATACTGAGGCTGTAATAGTTGTCTGCCTGTGAGCAGGCATGTCACAAAGTGGTGTTAGTTGTTTTAGGCGGTTGAGCTGAAATGAAAGCCTACCAGATAATCACGAATCGATTGATAGTATCATCACGGGGCGCTGGTGTGAAGTTGTTAGTCTGGGAATAGCTCTTACCTGCAATTAATTTCACCTCATGATCAAACTGTGGCTCGATAAATACTAAGCCTCTGTCTGTAGTTTCGAAAGCTACTATGGTGTGGCCGTAGCCTTCAGGGTGGAAAATATCGACGATAGCGCAACGAATGCCTTTAGCCTCAGCATTATTATTTACTGTAGCAGCAAAATCGGTGCAGACATATTCATCTTTTATATAAGTCTTTGTATTGGTGGTATCTTGGTCTAGAAATGCTTTCATTTCTTGATAGGTGGGATTGTGAAGTGCATATCCGCTGACTACTTCCTGTTCCGGGCTGAGCTTATAACCCGCATCGTAGCCAACTTTATAACCTTCGTCTTTCCCTCGATTATATCCCTGGTTATAGCTATCTTCATGCCCTATCTGATAACCGTAATTGTAGCTGACAAGTCCTGCGCCCGCACACAGCATGACTATGCTCAAGAATATGGCGAGTGCAGTAGCTAATTTTTGGCTGCCATCCATAATGAACCTCCGCTGTTGAAAGCAGGGAAATCGCTATTAATATTATTAGTTTATCGCCTTTATTGGTTTGAAGGCAAATAACTCTTGACGATAAAGGGCTGAATACAGTAGGCTATTAAGATAAAATATAAGGTAGGAAAAGACTAAGTTGTGGTGCCGTGGTATAAGAGGCGCTATTACCGTGCCGGAAAACACCAAAGAGGCTATAATAGCTGCCACTAAGGAATTGCTACAGAAAATGATAAAAATCAATGAGATAGAAATCAGCGATGTAGCTTGCATCCTGTTTACTACGACATCTGACCTTAATGCTGCATTCCCAGCAGCGGCTGCCCGAGCACTGGGCTGGACACAGGTCCCCTTGCTTTGTGGGCATGAAATGAATGTGCCTGGAAGTTTATCCGGCTGTTTGAGAGTCCTGGTGTTGTTCAATACCAATAAAAGAAATGAGGATATAGTGCATGTCTACTTGGGGGATGCGGAGACGCTTAGAGATGAGGGTGAGCGAACTTGGCAGGATGAGGGCAAAAGATGATAGTGGTTATGAAAGTGGGCTCAAGCGATAAAGAAATCGCTGGGGTGGTTAAGCGGATTGAATCTGTTGGCTTGAAGACGCATGTGTCTCAAGGCGTGGAACGGACCATCATTGGTGTGGTAGGGCAAATTTTCCCGGAACTTCAGGACATGCTGGAAATGCTCCATGGGGTTGATGAAGTTATCCGGGTGAGCAAGCCATATAAACTTAGCAGCCGCGAATTTCATCCCTTAGACACTACGGTTAAAGTTGATGGGATTACCATTGGTGGCAAAGGAATAGTGGTTATGGCTGGACCATGCGCTGTGGAAAGTGAGCAACAGCTTTTGGAAACAGCCAGAGCTGTTAAAGCGGCTGGGGCGACTATTTTACGTGGCGGCGCCTTTAAACCCAGCACCTCGCCATACCAGTTCCGTGGTCTCGGCGAGCGCGGGCTTGAACTCTTGGCCCAGGTCAAGAAAGAGGTTGGATTGCCAATTATAACGGAGGTCATGACACCTAGTGAAGTTGAGATGGTGACCAGGTATTCTGATATTCTCCAGATAGGTGCTCGCAATATGCAAAATTTTAATCTCCTTGAGGAAGTTGGTAAAACAGGTAAGCCTGTAATGCTGAAGCGCGGGCTATCGGCTACTATTCAAGAATGGCTGTTGGCCGCTGAATATATCCTGGCCCAAGGCAATGAGCAGCTCATGCTTTGCGAACGAGGAATTAGAACCTTTGAAGCATATACCCGGAACACTATGGATATAAGCGTCATCCCAATTGTTGAAAAAGTTAGCCATTTGCCGATTATTGCTGACCCGAGCCATGGTACCGGCAAGTGGTATTTGGTGATTCCTATGGCTCTGGCTGCAATAGCTGCCGGGGCTGATGGTGTGATGGTTGAAGTTCATCCCAATCCAGACTTGGCGCTTAAAGATGGCGCCCAGTCGCTGACATTTGCTAATTTCCAGAAGCTCATGTCTCAGCTAAAATCCGTGGCTGAGGCTATAGACCGATGCCTGGCTAGTCCCTCTGTCGAAGTAGAATCTTAGTTTGTAATACGCTAGGCGACATGGAATTGGCTATGCGTATTGAAAAAGAACTAGCTGAAGTAAGACCACAAAAGGAGACCTTGCTTACCATAGGTGTCTTCGACGGAGTTCACCTCGGGCATCAGCGCTTGTTAACTCATTTACGAGATGAGGCTCGGAGGAATGGCTGGCTCAGTGGTGTAGTCACCTTTAAATCTCACCCAGAGGTGGTTCTGTCTACAGAGAACAAATTACTCTGGCTGGATGATTTGGAGACCAGGGTCAGCTTACTTCGGGATTTAGGAATTGACGTAGTTGTCGCTCTATCTTTTAGTTCTGAACTAGCTCAGCTCACCGCTCGGGAATTTGTTCAATTGCTTAAGGACCATCTGAAAATGCGTGGCTTGATAATCGGCCCTGATTTTGCCCTGGGTAGAGGCAGAGAAGGTGATGCTGAGAAGCTCCGTATTCTGGGAAGGGAAATGGGCTTCAGTGTTGAAGTCATACCAGCGGTGGTGCTTGACCGACAAGTGGTAAGCAGCAGCGCCATTCGTCAGGCTCTGGCTCAGGGAGATGTGAAAAAGGCGGAGAAACTAATCGGACGGCTCTTTAGTCTTAGTGGTCAGGTCGTGAGTGGCGATGGGCGGGGTAGAACTCTTGGATTTCCTACCGCTAATCTGGAAGTAGAATCGGAGCAGGCATTGCCCAGCGATGGCGTTTATGCTACTATCGCTCATGTTGACCAACACCTTATGCCTTCGGTAACAAACATTGGTGTTCGTCCCACCTTTGAGGGCAGTAAGCATTTGGTAGAAACATATATCTTTGATTACGAAGGAGATCTGCTGGGGCAAAAATTCACTATTGACCTTGTAGATAAACTAAGGGATGAAAAGCATTTTGATACTGCAGAAGAGTTGAAGGCTCAGATAAAGAAGGATGTAGAGCAAGCCAGGCAAATTTTGAGCGAACAGATGAAACAATCGGGGGTTTGATTTAGAACATGACCGGTCACGACCTCAAAAAATGGCTGTTAAGGCGAGGAGTAGCTGAGACTATAATTGAGTCTGAGCTGGTAAAGTTACTCGAATCGGGGAAGCCGCTGAGGTTGAAACAAGGTTTCGACCCAAGTTGCCCGGACATACATCTAGGACACGTGGTTGGCTTGAGGAAACTGCGTCAATTTCAGCAGTTAGGTCATCGTGTTGTCCTTATCGTTGGTGACTGGACAGCCCAGATTGGCGACCCCAGTGGTGTGTCATCTACTCGCACCATGCTATCTGTGGAAGAAGTACAGGCTAACGCTCAAACTTATATGAAGCAATTTTTTAAGGTGGTGGATAAAGAGAAGACTGAAGTGAGGTGGCAGAGCGAATGGTTCAGCAAGTTTGGCCTTGAAGATGTCATCAAACTCACCAGCAAGTTCACCGTTGCCCAGTTTCTGGCCAGGGAGGATTTTGGGAATCGTTATAGCTCAGGGCGGCCTATCGCTATCACCGAACTGCTCTATCCTTTGCTCCAGGCCTACGATTCAGTAGCCATAGAAGCTGATGTTGAATTCGGTGGCACCGACCAGAAATTCAATTGTCTTGTAGGTAGGGAATTGCAGCAGATGATGGGACAACGGCCTCAGCAGGTGTTTCTCGTTCCTCTTCTTATCGGCACTGACGGTAGTCAGAAAATGAGCAAGAGCCTGGGTAATTATATAGGCGTTGACGAGCCAGCAAATGAAATTTATGGTAAGGTCATGTCGATTCCTGATGACCTTATTGTGGACTATCTTGAACTGGTGACCGACGTGTCAGATGAGGAGATTGCCGAATTTAAGATGCAAATGGCGAATCAGTCAATTAACCCAATGGTTGTTAAGAAACGCTTGGCTTATGAAATCGTAGCTCAGTTCCATAGTGCTCAAGATGCCGGCGAAGCCGAAGGGCATTTTGCTAAGGTGTTTCAGAAGAGGGAAATGCCCGAAGAGGCGGTCGTGATGCTAAACACACCACCCGGCCTCAAAAGTACTCTCTCAGCCGAGTTGACTAAAGCTGGGCTGACCAAGAGCCGCTCGGAGGCAAGGCGACTCTTGGCTCAGTGTGCTATTGAAATCAATGGAGAGGCGGTTACCGAGGATTTGGAAATGGCACAAATTAAGAAAGGCAGCGTAATAAAAGTGGGCAAACGGCGATTTGCAAAAATTGCCGATGGTAATTAATAAAATTATTAAAAATGGAGGTACAAAATGCAACAGTTAAGAATACCTGGACCCACCCCTTGTCCGCCGGAGGTTTTAAAAGCCATAGGCCGGCAGATGATAAATCACCGGGGCAAAGAATTTGCCGAGATTATGCGTGATATCACGCCTAAGCTGCAACAAGTCTTCCAAACGAAAAACGATGTTTTCTTGCTGACAGGCTCAGGCACCGGTGGCATGGAAGCGGCTGTTGTTAATACTTTATCCCCCGGTGATAAAGTCCTGGCTACCTCTTGCGGTTTCTTTGGCGATCGCTTTTCTGAAATTGCTGAAGCTTATGGCGCTGAGGTAAAACGCCTGAATTTCGAATGGGGTAAACCGGTTGACCCGGACGCTGTGCGCCAAGCCTTGAAAGCTGATTCTGGAATTAAAGCGGTGTTAGTGACGCATAATGAGACCTCCACCGGAGTCACCAATGACCTGAAATCCATCAGCGCTATTGCCAAAGAGTTCGACAAGCTTATACTGGTCGATGCTATAAGTGGGCTTGGCTCGATTGACCTGCCGGTTGATGCTTGGCAGTGTGATGTAGTGGTCACAGCTTCTCAGAAAGGCTGGATGGTACCACCAGGATTGGCGATGGTCAGCGTCAGCGAGAAGGCATGGCAAGCCCACGCAAAAGCAAAAATGCACCGGTATTACTGGGATTTCACATCAGCCAAGAAATACTTAGAGAAGGGACAAACACCCACGACTCCTACTGTTTCTGTGTTCTTTGGCTTTGCTGTGGCACTCGATATGATGTTGGCCGAAGGCTTACCTAAACTCTTCGCCCGTCATGCCAAAATAGCTGGTCTGGCCCGAGACGGAGCTAAATCCATGGGGTTGTCTTTGTTCCCTGAAGAAAAGTATGCCTCAAATACCATAACCGCCATCAAGGCGTCAGACAAGCTCAATGTATCTAAGTTACTCCAGTTACTTGAAAATGAGCATGGCGTCGTATTGGCTGGTGGGCAGAGCAATCTATCAGGGAAAATCTTCCGCATCGGTCACCTGGGTTGGATAACAGAGAAGGATATTAAAGAAGTCTTAGATGCTATAAATAAAGCTTTGCCTATGGCAAGTTCATAAAAATTAGGGATAGGTCTTTAGGTCTGTCCGAGGAAGTGTGCCATGAAAATTCTTATTGCCGACCCTGTAGCTAAAGAAGGCATAGAGGCTTTGCAGGCTCAGGCTGAAGTCGATGTCAAGCTCGGGCTTAAACCGGAGGAACTTAAGAGCATAATTGGAGATTACGAAGCCTTGATAGTGCGCAGTGAGACTAAAGCCACTGCTGATATCATTCAGGCTGGCACAAAACTTCAGGTCATTGCCCGTGCTGGTGTCGGTCTGGACAATATTGATGTTGAGGCTGCTACCAGGCAGGGTGTTGTCGTGGTTAACGCTCCCACAGGAAATACAATGGCCGCTGCCGAACATACCATGGCTATGATGTTAGCTCTGGCGCGACATATTCCACAGGCTAACGCTAAGCTCAAATCAGGTGCCTGGAAACGTAGCGACTATATGGGCGTTGAGCTCAGAGGTAAGACGTTGGGTATTGTCGGACTTGGCAATGTGGGGTCCGAGGTCGCCAGGCGAGCTCAGGCTTTTAACATGCGGCTAGTTGGCTATGACCCATTTGTCTCGGCAGATTATGCCCGCAATTTGGGTGTGGAGTTGGTGCCTTTGGAGCAGTTGTTGAAGGAGTCTGACTTTATCACACTCCATCTGCCATTGACTTCTCAGACCAAGGGCCTGTTTGGTGCCAAAGCACTAAACAAATTGAAACCAACGGTGCGTATCATCAACTGTGCCCGTGGCGGGCTTATTGACGAAGAAGCCTTGCTTAAGGCAGTTGAGGCGGGAAAGGTGGCTGGAGCCGCTGTGGATGTCTTTGTCAAAGAGCCCGTGACCGATAGCATACTTTTCCAGAGTGATAAGATTATCGTCACTCCTCACCTCGGCGCCTCCACTACCGAAGCACAGGCTAGCGTGGCTCTTGAGGTTGCCGAACAAGTCATGGCTGTATTGAAAGGCCAGCCAGCCAGATATGCTGTGAATGCCCCACAGATTCCAGCTGAGCTACTCGCTGTGCTGGCTCCGTTTATGCAGGTGGCTGCAACATTGGGCAGCTTAGCCAGGCAGCTAATGGAAGGGCAAATGAATAGCATCCGCATTAAATATAGCGGAGAGATTGCTAATTATGATACCACTGCCATAAAGGCATCAATCATCGGTGGTTTACTGGAGGGGATAAGCGAGGAAAGAGTTAACCTGGTCAATGCTACCCTTATTGCTACCCAGCGAGGCATAAAGGTTCTTGAACAGAAAGAAACTACGTGTGAGAACTATGCCAGCTTGATTACATTGGAAGCTGTCACCAATGCTGGAACTACCACGGTTGCCGGCACTGTATTGCGTGGGGAGACCCATGTTGTCCGTGTGAACGATTTCTGGCCGGACATCATACCCACAGGCGGTTATTTCCTGTTCAGCGACCATCGTGATCGCCCCGGGCTAATCGGTGCTGTGGGTAACATAACCGGTAAGGCGGATATTAATATCAGCTCCATGCAACTGGCGCGTTTGCAGCCCAGAGGTCAGGCCCTCATGATCTTGGCTTTGGACGAGGCTCTTCCTGAGAAGCAAATCCAGGAAATCATAGCCCTCTCTGATGTCCACACCGCCAAGGTGGTGAAGTTATAGAACCGGCTTCACTATAATGGCGTTACATAAGCTCAAATGACGCCCAGCTCCTTTTTGAGCTGGCCTGTCTTGGGGTGATGTACTTCAAAAATCATCTATCTTTTGTACATCAAAGCATTCCGTCAGCTTCAAAAAATTAAAAAATATGGAGTATTTCCCTGCGAAAAAGTCTTTATTGTTCGTTCGTCATTTGATATACTTGTTCCCATAACTTGGCACAGGTTGTAAACTTGCCAAATTCGGCATTGAGTTTTGCCATGTACTGGGACGATCATGCCAACCTCACGAGATAAACCAAAAGAGCGCAAATCATCCAAGATAAGCCGGCCTAAGCCGACTGAGTCAAGCGAGCTTGTTCAAGCCTTGATACGTTGTGCCGGGACAGGGGTTTATATTGTTCAGGATGGGAAATTCCAGTATGTCAATCCCCTGTTTCAGGAACTAACAGGTTATTCGGAGCCAGAATTATTAGGCAGGTATTCTTTGGACTTTGTTTATCCCGATGATAGAGAAACAGTGAGGAAAAAGGCAACAGAAAGCCTAAAGGTTGGAAGTACTCTCCCCTATGAGTACCGGTTTGTAAAGAAGAATGGTGAGATAATTTGGGTTTTGGAAAAGGTTACCTCTACAGAGTACAAAGGTAAACGCGCCACGGTGGGTAGCTTTATGGATATCACTGAGCGCAAGTGGGCGGAAGAGGCATTATTACAGAGTCAAGCCAGATATCGGAGCATTGTTGAAACCGGAGGGGCAGGAGTTGTTACCGGTGACTTGAACGGAAGTATAAACTTTGCGAATGAGGCATTCTGTAAGATGCTTGGTTACTCCCCAGATGAGCTGACAGGAAAACCTTTTGCCGACTTCCTTCATCCTGATGACAAAGCAATTGTGCTGGAGAAGTTCGCAGAAGGTCTGGCAAATCCTGAGACAGAGTATCAATTGGAGTTTAGGGCAATCCATAAGGACGGGCATATTGTCTGGATATACTCTTCAGTAGCGCCGGTTTTTTACAATAACGTCCTATCTGCGGGCACGGCAATTGTCTTCGATATCACTGAGCGCAAGAGGCTTGAGGAGACTATAAGAAAATCAGAAGGGAGATACCGGACTATACTGGAGGAGATTCAAGATAGTTATTTTGAGGTGAATCTAGCTGGCAATTTCACCTTCGTCAATGATTCGATGTGCCGCACCCTGGGATATTCCAAAGAGGAACTGATAGGTATGAGCTACCGAGTTTTTGCGGCTAAGGAAGATATTGAGGTTTTGTATCGAGACTTCAACCGGGTTTATCGCACAGGTGAAACAATTAAAGGTCTCTCCTATAAGTTTATTCAGAAAAATGGCACCATAGGATTTGGTGAACTCTCAATTTCTGCTATAAAGAACGAGAAAGGAGAGGTCATCGCATTTCGTGGCATCGCTCGTGATGTTACTGAACGCGTGCGGTTCGTGGAACAACTCAATGATTTGGCTATGCACGACTTCTTAACCAAATTACCCAATAGGGTGTTGCTACATGATCGTCTCAATGTCGAGTTGGAGCATGCAAAACGAAATGACACCAGGTTGGCCGTAATGATGCTCGATTTGGACCGGTTTAAAGTCGTTAACGATACTTTTGGGCATAGTATCGGTGACAAGTTACTGAGGGCTGCTGGAGAGCGTTTGGTAGTCCTTGTTCGTAAGAGTGATACGGTTGCCCGCGTTGGTGGAGACGAGTTTTTGGTATTGCTGCCACAAATAGTTAAGATAGAAGACACTACTAAGGTTGCCAAAAAGATCTTGGGAGCCTTTCGAAAGCCCTTTGTGGTTGATAGTTATCAGATTCGTGTCACTACCAGCATTGGCATTGCCATCTATCCCGAAGATGGTGAAGATGCTGATTCCTTGATGACTAATGCCGATACCGCGATGTACTGGGTTAAGGAGCAAGGCCGAGATGACTATGCGTTATACTCTGTTGACAAAGCGAAGATCTCGTGAAGAGTTCAGTGGCCGAGTTCATAACGTCCCCTCAAGGTGACTGATGACCAGGCCTGATAATCACGCAAAAGGGCTACCAGCCAGGCGTCCAAGAGCACGACGTGCGCGCTCACCCAAGCCCACAAGCATGGGCGATACTTCCCCCAGCCATGCCAGTAGCTTTAGCATCCATCCCGAGAAAGTGAGTCTCACCCAAATGCTGGAAGCGCTTAACCCGCACGACCATCTCTGTCTTATCTATGAATCGCCGGAGGAGTGGCGGGCTGCCGCGGTGCCGTTCATAGCAATCGGGCTGAAACGCGGCCAGAAATGTATTTATATTGTTGATACCAGCACTGCCGATGAAATCCGCAAATACCTTGGCGAGGAAGGGGTTGATGTCGCTTCAGCCGAGAAGTCCGGGCAGCTATCTGTCCTGCATGAGACCAAAGCCTATACCAAAGAAGGTTCCTTCGACCCTAATAGGATGATCGCCCTGCTGATATCGGAGACCGAAAAAGCTATTACTGAAGGTTATACAGCGCTTCGAGTCACCGGTGAAATGACCTGGGTATTACGTGGCCATCCTGGCTCAGAAAAACTGCTTGAGTATGAGGCCAAGCTCAACCGAGATTTCTTTCCCAAATATCCCTGCCTCGCCATCTGCCAGTATGACCGTTGGAAATTCGACCCCGAGATTATTAAGGGCGTTGTTATGACTCACCCACTTCTCATAAAGGGCAACCAAGTTTATCACAATTTATACTACATCCCACCTCAGGAATTCCTTAACGAGAAATGCGCTGAATTAGAGGTCCAGCACTGGTTGAATAATCTTGAGCGCGAGCAGCAGGTACAGGAGACACTGTGCCAGAGCGAGGAGAAGTATCGAACATTGACCGAGCAATCTCTGATGGGGCTAGTTGTACTTCAGGATTTTCGCATCGTCTTCGCCAACGATGCCTTTGCTGAAATCTCCGGCTATAGTGTTGAGGAGCTACTGTCACTGCCGCCGGCAAAAGTGCAGGCGATGGTACATCCCGAAGACCAGCCGCTCGTTTGGGAGCGCTTTCGAGACCGGCTGGCGGGCAAAACGGTGCCTTCCCAGTATGAATATCGCGGTATTCGAAAGGATGGGTCGGTGTGCTGGCTGGAAATGCATGCTAACCGCATCGAGTATGGTGGGAAGCCTGCTATCCAAGGAGCCATCATAGACACCACCGAGCGCAAGCAGGCAGCGAGAGAATTGCAGGAGGTTGGGCTAAAGTATAAGACAATGCTTGAGACGATGCAAGAGGGTTATTATGAATTAGACCTTGCCGGCAATTGGACGTTTCTCAATGATGCATTCTGCCATAACCTGGGGTATTCCAAGGAAGAGTTAACAGGAACAAGTTATCGGCTTATGACATTTAAAGATGATGTCGACCCCGTCTCTAAAATATATGAAGAGGTCTACCGAACAGGCAAGGCATCAACTGTTTTTAATGTCAGAGCAATTTGCAAGGATGGCAGTATACGAACTATTGAAGCCTCCGCTTTTCCTTTAATAAACGAGCAGGGGACTATAATCGGATTCCGGGGTATCGGCCGTGACATCACCGAGCGCAAGTGGGCGGAGGAGGAGGTGCGCGATAGCGAGGAGCGTTACCGCACCCTGTTTGAGAAAACGGCTAACCCCATTCTGATTACTGACACCGAGGGCAACTATATTGAGTGCAACGAAGCAGCGCTACAGTTCCTCGAATGTACGCGGGGGGAACTATTGACAAAGAACGTCAGGGACACCATTCCGCCCGGCAAAGAAAGGATAATGGACGAACACATACCCCTGTGGGAAAAAGGCGGGAGGATAGAGACTGAATACTTTGTCAATGGCAAGTTGAAGACCCTGGACCTGACCATTACCCCTGGGAGGTGGCGAGGCAAGCAAGTCATCTTCGGTGTGGGGACGGACATCACCGAGCGCAAGCAGGCGGAGGAGGCACTGAGGCAATCTGAAGAAAAATACCGTACTCTGGTGGAAAGCATCGATGAGGTGATTTTCTCCATCGATGCAAACGGTTGCCTGACCTATATCAATCCGACCGCAGAGCGGCTTGCCGGTTATAAGCTGGACGAATTCATAGGTCAACATTTCGGCCGCTTTGTGCCACCCGATGACCTGCCCGATTTGCAGGCGGAATTCGAGCGTGCCCTGGTCAGCGAAACAAGGCTGCTCGAACTAACTGTGCTCGACAAAGAGGGCAAGACCCTCTATATTTGCGTTTCCAGCCGCCCGATATTGAAAGACGGACAAGCGGTGGGACTGACAGGCACTGTTACTGATATCACCAAACGTAGGCAAGCCGAACAAGCATTACGGGAAAGTGAGGAGAAATTCCGCCTGGCTTTTGAAAACGCCAATACCGGAATGTGTCTGGTGGACCTAAATGGACGCTTAATCAAAGTCAACAAGATGATGTGTGATATTTTTGGATACACACGCGAAGAACTCGAAAAGATGACTGTAAATGATATCGCTCATCCTGAAGACCTGGGTACCAGCCCCGAGTTCATAAGACAGGCAATAGCTGGAGAAATAGAGAGCAGCCAGTTCGAAAAACGATATACCCATAAGGAGGGTCGCATCATCTATGGTATAGTCTCCAGTTCCCTCATCCGTGACTCTAAAGGAGCACCGATGTACTTTATCTCGCAGGTGCAGGACATCACCGAGCACAAGCGGGCGGAGGAGGCGTTGCGGCAATCAGAGGCGAGATACCGAACTATACTCGAAGAGACGACCGAGGGCTATTATGAGGTTGACCTTGCTGGTACCTTTATCTTCGTGAACTACCCTGCCAGCATCCTATTTGGCTATTCCAAGGAGGAGATAGTGGGAACGAACTACCGTTCCTTTTTCACCGAGCAGGAACAGAAAAACATC
The DNA here is from genome assembly GCA_016875875.1 of Chloroflexota bacterium. Classification (NCBI taxonomy): domain Bacteria; kingdom Bacillati; phylum Chloroflexota; species Chloroflexota bacterium. The sequence continues at coordinate 27,002 of VGOP01000015.1, forward strand.
TTCCAGGCCTTCAACCGGGTCTATCATACAGGCCAGCCGGTCAGAAGCCTGAATTTTGAAGGTCTTCTAAAGGATGGCAGTAAGAGAATCGGTGAACTCTCGGTTTTTCCTTCGCGGAATGAAAAGGGCGAGATAATCGGCTTCCGCGGCATTGGACGTGATATTACCGAGCGCAAGATAGTTGAAGAGGAGCGGAGGCAACTGGAGCTAAAGGCTCAGGCGACAAGCCGATTAGCTTCTGTGGGCGAGATGGCAGCCGGCGTTGCCCACGAGATAAATAATCCTCTCACCGCAGTCACTGGCTATGCCCAGTTGCTTATGGACCGAGAGGACATCCCAGCGGACATCAGGAGCGATTTGG
>VGOP01000016.1 GCA_016875875.1 Chloroflexota bacterium
TTACAGGACGAACGAGGCAGCCAAAGCTCCTCAGCCTGTAGAAGCCATGGCCATCTCCCAGAAATAGTCTATCTCAGAGTCACAAGGAGGTCAAATGAATGGCCATTGACATCTATTAGGAAATCTTAATGTTAACTTCTCAAGGCGCCGCAAACTCCCCTAATATATTATTCTTGACTGATCCGGGGGTTTAATTTAGTATTGTGCAGGATGAAAACCAAGAAAATCTATCTCTTCTTGGGCGTATCCCTTGCCGCTCTCGGATTCATAATCAGCATGGTTGTAACTACCGGGCTGTTGACTGGATTTATGATTCGTCTGATATTCTCACATACGCTAAGATGGATACCAATCAGTATGTTGGTCATTTCAGGAGTATGTATCTTGACGAGTGTTGTCCTTTTAGTGATGGGGCTTACTTTTAAAACAAAAAAGTAACCTTCATTGTCTAAACCAATGAGTGCGAGTTTGGGGTGGTAGCCTGGTTTTTTGCCGACATTTTGCCGACAAACTGTTTGGCACTCAGAAGCACAGGGTGGTACAGCCAGATACGAAATGGCCATCAATATCAGACAGGAAAAGAACAAATGCTATCTGATGGGACTAGGCGGGACATCATGCTTATTACTTTTAATCAGGGTGTCACAGGTTCGAATCCTGTACGGCCTACCAACACACAATATATAGCCTAAGCGACAGGTCTAGAATCTGTATCTAGTTAGAATCGGCTCGGAATCGGGCCGATTTTTTGTTGCCCGCAAAAAGTTGTCAACCTGACTCTAGCGACAGGTGTCAACCTGATTTTCAGGGAGGTGAAAATGAACAGGGACAGTCTAGACCTGGAAAACCTTATCCAGGGCTTCAGGCTCTCGTGCCATGCCGAAGGCAAAAGCCCAAAGACCATTGAATGGTATATATCGTTTTTGGCTGTGCTCAACAGATTCCTGGAGCAGCGCCAATTACCCACAGAACTGCAGTACATCGATAAGAGCCACATTAGGCAGTTCATCAGGTATCTGCAGACAGAGGTCAGAACACCACACACCGGTAAGGCCCTCTCCCCTGCTACAGTACAGGGTTATGTCCGCACACTCAAGGCTTTTTTCTCCTGGCTTATTAGAGAAGATTATGTCAACTACAATCCCATGACCGCAATACCCGTCCCCAGAGCTCCGGTCAAGATTATCGACACCCTTACCGTCGACCATATAAAACGCCTCGTAGATCTCTGCCGTAGGACAGATGGTATCGGCTGCCGCAATTTGTCTATCCTGCTACTGCTTCTCGACTCAGGCATACGCGTCTCCGAACTGATAGCCATCGACCTCGACGATCTGAATCTAACTGAAGGCTTCATAACGATCAGGGGAGCCAAGGGAGGCAAAGAAAGGACAGTGCCCATCGGCAGCCTAGCGCAGAAAGTGCTGTGGAAATATATCTACACCTACAGACCTAAGCCCTTGACCGACAGTGAGAAAAAGTTATACCTCAATGACAAAGGACTACCACTAACTAGGAACGGCATCCAGCAGATGCTTAGACGATGCGGCAAAAAAGCTGGTGTCACCGGGGTCCGCTGCTCGCCGCATACATTCCGGCACACTTTCGCTAAAAATTATCTACTCAACGGCGGCGACATTTTCTCCCTACAGAAAATTTTGGGGCATACGAGCCTGGCATCCGTTCGGACATATATCAACCTATTCGCTATAGATATAAAGAAACAGCATCAGCGCTACTCACCCGTAGACAACCTTGCCCAGAGCCTGAGCGTTCGTTCACTAATTGCAGTTTCAAACCGCTACAAATAGGACGCAAGTATTTAGGTGCAGTGAGATGAGAAACAATATATACCCTCGGCAACCATTGCGTGGTCAGCATAATTATTATTATTAGAAAGGAGGTAGCTATGAGTGACATAAACCAAGCTGTTGGTAAGTTCAATGAGGCGGCTATGACCGATAGGAATCAGGCTATTGGTACCTTCATGGTAGTTGTAGGCATGGCCATTAGCAAGGAAATGGATGACTTAGGTGTACCACCACATCTAAAGCCAAATTGTCTGTGGGCGGTCAAAAAGTATATGCGCAAAGTCCTAAGAGACCTGACTGACTCCGAAATTCAACTGGACGTCATTACGCTGCAGAACCTAGTCAAGACTTATCCGAGCTTTGGCCCCATAATTTCATCGCAGCCGGACCTACTGCTATCGAACGACCTACGCCATCTGATCAGATCAGCAATAAGGGGCTATCTCAATTACAAGAAAGTCTAACACGCAATTTGAAAATATGCTTACTTACGGAACCGGTTGACCGTGTTAATATTGCAACTCGGTCAACAACGACTCCACGTTCAAGAGAGTGTGTACTGGCTTTCCACTTGAATCGGATTGACCCAGTCACAAAGACCCGAGTAGCCAGACTTGAATTGGTCTAAGTTTCGGTTTACAATATATGTAACAATAGAATAGCAGTCTGTGAAATCGCCGACGATAGAAACAGAAAAGGCGATGGAGTTCTCGGCACTGTGGCTACTAATGACCACAGGCTGATATGCTTCATCGCCTTTTTTATAGGTGTGGATATGGTAGTCACGACGCCGAAAGTGATCAATGAGCCTCCGTATGAGACTGCGTTCAATCATCTCTTAGATGACTACAAATTGAGTCTGGAGACAGCAAACAGAAGTTCCAAGACTATCTCGTGGTACCTCGAAATCTTGAACAGATATTTTGTTTTTCTGCGCTCACACGGCCTTCTAAAACCAGCTCAAGAATTAGGGAAGGACGAACTTAGGGCCTACATATCGCACCTGCAAACCAGCAGCAGATGGTCTGGCAGGCCACACATTAAGTCTGTGCAAGGGACATTATCGCCACATTCAGTTCAAGGCCATGTTAGAGCAATAAAAGCCTTCTTCAGTTGGCTCTTTGACGAAGGACAAATCGAGAAAAACTCGCTGGCCGGGTATCCACTTCCTAAAGTGCCGCAAAAACAAATCCCAACCCTGACCCTTGACCAAGTGAGAAAGCTACTTACCTTGATTGATAAATCAACTGCTGTCGGGGCCAGGAACTCTATTATTTTGCTGCTATTACTTGACACGGGTATGAGAATATCCGAGCTCGTCAGAATAAAGATCGATAATATTGATTTTGTCCGTGGCCTAATTAAGATAGTCGGCAAGGGCCAGAAAGAGCGCATTGTCCCCTTCTGCAGCGAAACGAGGAGGCAACTGCGGCGTTATTTTAAAACCTTCCGTCCAAGGCTAGAACAAGAACCTTCCCCATACTTATTCCTAAAATCCGATGGGGAATGTGTCTCTGTAAACTGCGTGCAGCAGTTATTGAGACGTCTTGCCGCACGCGCTGGACTACAAAGTGTGAAATGCTCACCCCACATATTCAGGCATACCTTCGCGACTATGTCTGTGGCTGACGGTGCAAATGCCTACATCCTAAAAGAAATCCTAGGACATTCCAGTTTATTGACAACACAGAAGTATATCCATTTGCAACCGAGTGACTTGCGAGCCCAGCACGCGCAATTCTCTCCGATTACCAAGCTGCTTAATGAAAATCACGCTCTCTAACCAGCTAGGCGGGTATAAAAGGTTTAAGCGGCACAGAACGATGTTTCGTGTTATGTGGGAGCATGGCATACGCAGAAAGCAGAAATATTACCAAGGATATTGAAATTGACTACCAGGTGCCATGGGTATATTATTGGTGACAAGAGCGAGAGGGATCAGGATACCTGATCGCGAGTTGAAATGGAAAATCCCAATTATTATAGGTCAGGCACATCAGGAGACTCAGCAGTAAGGCTAATCTCTGGAATGCCGAAGCAGTCAATAACACAATCACGTTGGGCTTTTGTAGCAACAAGTACAAGGAACATATGGAGTACGCTTACAGGGGTTGGGCAGAGTTCCAAGGGTTCGGGTATAAGCCTAAATCTTAAAGTCACAGAGTGTTGAAAAAATCAGGGTGGGTTCGAATGCAAGGAGAACTCCTTTATGAGGCAAAAGTGAAGCTTCTGCCCGGTGTGGATATCGGCTTTGTACCCGAGGGATGGAGAATCAACTTCGCCTTTACTGGGGATGTAAGTGGGCCAAAGATAAGCGGCAAGCTCGATGGAGTAGACTATCTGCTAATTCGTCCCGATCGCGTAGGGCTTCTGCACGTTCACGGCGTTATCACCACAGATGGGGGCGACCGAATTTCCATTGAAGTCTCAGCGTTCGCCACGGACACCCCAGAGGGGCGCCGTGCCATTAAAGGAGCCTTAACCTTCCAAACAGGCTCAAAGGAATTTGCATGGCTGAACTCAACTCGAGGGTATGAGGAGGGCTACGCCGATATGGAAAAAGGGGAACTAAACGTTAAAGTCTTCATACTCTAAATTCGCGCGTTATGGGCTAGTAGACTAGAATGACCAATGCTATCGAGAATCATAGCGCGCACGCGCAAGATACTTTGTTGCCACACGTCATAAAATTCCTGTTAGCAAGAACAGTAACTTCTAAGCGAATCTTCTTCTTGTAATACCTAAGTTTTCTGTATGCTCACTCCACCGGTCGCAGCTCTATCACCTCAATTACACTCTCTATCCAGTCGTAGAAACCAGCAATCATACGGTTATCAATCCAGCATCCACTATGATAAGCCTCTAACCACAAGATGATTGAACCTTTTGGCTGATTGTTAGAGGTACCAGCTTTGGAAGCCCGCATTATCGAATGCCATACATTGCTAGGAAATTCTATTCAGCGGCTCTTCTGACACGCGAGCCGCACTTCTCCCATACCTTTTGTAGGTCTACAATGGATAAGGCCTCTCTAAGCCGACACAAAGCTTGAGGACTATACCGCTTGTATATAGAAGACTTTGATAATCGGAACTCTTTGTAGCACGCAGGTTCTCCTTGTAGTTTCAAGTGGCGCACCAAGGCCAAAGTACGTGGAGAAGTCAAACCTAGGCTTTGAGCTAAGTCGTTTAATCTCATTGAATACCGGTCCAAAAGGTTAACTTCACGCACTAAAGTTGCTTGTTCGAAGTCTGGCTCACCTTCCCTTATTAGACGAACAGGGGCTGCCTCCGGTTGGCGAGTGAAGCGAAGGGAAATCGTGAGCGCATGCCCCTGGGTATCCAAACGAAGCATAGCAATCCCAGGAAATAATCTTTGCCAGGTATCCCCTTTTTTCACGCGCTGCATTACACGGCTGACATCTCGATCGGTCGGCTGTTTGCTGTCTCCCACCAGATTTGATTCCATGATCATTAGGTGACGTAGTTTGCCTCTTGCTTCGGCCTTACGCTTCTTTCTTGGATGAAGTAACTCTTGAATTTGTGTAAATTCAGTGTCCATAAAGGTAATCATGTCCTTCGGCGGACTTGTTGTTATAGGCAACACTCTGGTTGGCATGTGATCAGCTAGCCGTTCACTAAAAACAGAATCTAACAATCGATCGAAGAGAGTGACTGCGGCCTGTGTGTGAATATAGAGAGCCTGTTCGGATAGGTCTATCAGATTATGAGCAGAACAATCTCTTAAGCCATCCAGAATCGAGAGGGTTCTTGATTCGTCTTCATCTAACACATGCAGGTCACCTTTAGCTATCCCTATACACTTGTCAAACCGATATGCGAAGCTCCCCTTACTCTCCGATACGATTCCTCTTGCCTCGTAGATAGCAGCTTTCAAGAGCATCTCGAACGAGTGCTGTAACAGAATTAGAACTGCTTCCGTCCTGCCGACTTCGTGAGGACGATTAAATAATTCTATTGCCAGCAGCAGAGAATTAATAGCGCGACGCTTAAACCTTCTTGTTTCCCTACGAAATCTACCCATTCGACCACCCAACTTCCTATCTTGATTATACTACATACGAGCAGTCCCGGTAATATTCTAAAAAATTATTTGGTTTGGCGGACCGATAGATGTAGCATGAGTTATACCAGTTTGACAATCTGACGAGGTATTCAGTTCTCTCTAACCTCGTCGTCAATCCACTCGTGTGACATTCGCTGCTGCCGCTAATAGGCAGAGCGACTATCTCAGGGACTTCGTGGCTGTGAACCACTTTGACAAGGCCGATGGATTTGGGGGCGGCAAAAGTAGTGGTCTTGGTGATGAGAAGGCTTTCACGCAAGGCGGAAATTCGCAACAACTGCACTATGGTCGGAAGCTTCTGTCCGGCGCCCGGTTACAGTGTCGTATGTTAACCACCTTCTGGAATATGTGCCACGCCGCTCGATATAAACATCCTGCAACGCACTTTTGAGGGCATCCGAGACGAGCAGGTAATCGAGTTGTTTCTTGCCTGTCCGATAAGTGCCTCGCTGAGAAGTCTCCAATTTGAGATTGACATTATATAGCCCCTCTTTCTCTAGTAGCGGCGATAGCGAGGGACTGGTTGCATCAGAGTTAAAATCCCCGGCCACGACGACATATTCTGCCTGTAGATTATGCTCGCTAACCAGTTCGGCTACTCGCTCGACTTGCTCTCTACGGCGCCGGTTACTTTGAGGGTCGTTCTCCGGACTATACCCCATCGACTTGAAGTGGTTCACCATCAGTTGCAGTCGTCTTTCCTCGGACAGTTCAATCTGTACCTCCAGGCAGTCACGGGAGAATATCGGTACCACTTTCCCGTTGTATTCTGTTTTTTCATGTATGTGGCTACGAACCCATGAAATGGGTAAACGCGACATAACGGCTACGTCTATGCCGCGTTCGTCGTTACCATCGATAAGGAGTATAAATTCATAGCTGGATTTTCCCGCTGGCTGAAGAAACTGTTTTAGAAGCAAATCGTCGTGGAACTTTTGAAGTATAGGTCGGCTCTCCACCTCTATCAAGCATATCACATCAGCATTGATGTCGCTGATTACCCGCGCTGTGTTTTCTACGGCAACATCGTCAGCCTTGTGACGGGTGAACTCGACCCAGCCTAACCACTGCCCGGCACCAGCAACCTTATCGTGTTTGCCACGCACATCGTTGATGGTTATATAGCCACTGAGCTTCTTTTTTAATTCGTTAATATGCTTGTGGTCAAATACGTCCTTACTTAGCTCCTCTTGAAGGAGCGAAACATAACCGAGCAGCTCCAATGAACGTTCCTTTTTCTCAGCGAAGATTCGTGGCCTGCTGAAGAGGTTCTCACAATTGAATGTTGCTATCCGCAGATTCTGTGACATTTTAAGTTCCTCCCTTCTGATGGGCCATTTATGCGCAGTCGCTTCATCACTCTCTATGAAATTCTATCGTTTGGAGCGTGTTTGGCTCCACCACGTCCCAGCAAATTAGTCTGGCATTGCCTTTGACCTTTGCCACAACCTCGGCATACGACTGAAAATCTCCTTTACGCAGCGAGTTATTGTCAAAGAACCATAATGCCCCCTCGGGTGCATGGAAACCGCAGACAGTGTGGCTGCTGCTCATAGGCCGGAGCATAGCCGTTATCAACACCGGAGAGTAGCTAGGCTGCCACCGTTGTAGCAAGGTCGCTGCCAGGATGGCAAACCCATCGCAGTCATCTTTTTTCTTAGCCCAGACTGTTTGCGGATAGCTAATGGAATCGAAAAGATGCAAAGGCCCATCCATTGACCATATCACCTCTTTCAAGCAGCCTTCAATATCCTCCAAAGAACCAGCCACTGGCAGTTCCTTATCCCTGTATTTAGCCTCACACAACCGGCGTCGCAGCCGAGACCACTTATATCTGCCTTTTCGCAGCCACCAGGTTAAAAAACTATCGGTGATCGAAGCCATGATAAGCCTACCCTAGAATTTTGACCAGAGACGGAGGCTCCTGTGCACCTTAGGCTTAGCTTCCCAGTATAGTCCAACATACTGAGCAAAATTCCACGTATCGAAGAATTTCTTTGCTGCCTGTCTCCCTGATTGATACAGCGCCTCGCTTTTCTTCCGGGGAATGTTGAATTCAGTCGTCTTAATACCTAGTGTCGGGATGGGTATCGTCCGGATAAAGTTTTTGTCTTCAATATAACGTGCATCATGGGCTTCCATCATGGTTGAAAACAAGGCAGTCAGCAGGCTGATAGGCCCTTTCACCCGGTGAGGAGTGCCTTCTTCAGGCTCAACCAGTTTAAAGCCGAAGGTCGGCCGCTCAGGTATTCCCTTATCGGGATCAAATAGCCATACCGGGAAATTGCTCAATATCCCACCGTCCACAATATAGCTCACCTGATTGGTCTTCATGTTCTTAAGGGAAACCGCCTCATAGAAAAAGGGTATGCTCATGCTCATCCTTATAGCGGCAGCAACATTGAGGTCCTCGGGCCGGACTCCGTATTTAGCTATATCCTGAGGCAAGACAAGCAATCGACCCCGTGATATATCCGAGGCGATTACCCTGAGCTTAAAGCGGAACTGTTTGTTCCTTTTGTATTCGTCAAGGATGAGGTCGCCAAACGTCTCAACATTCTTTTTAAGAAGTAACTCTCTAATCCAGTCCTCGAAGAATTTACCTTCGTAGATGCCCTTTTCAAAGGTCAGACTAACCAGTTGCCCGACTAGCGGGACTCTGTCAAGTACAGAGGCATCCTTAAATTCCCTGTAGTCCAGGTCTGCCAGTATCCCTCTGATTTCAGCAGCACTGTAGCCTGCAGCCAGTAAGGCAGCAACGATAGCACCGGCAGAGGTGCCAGCCACGTTTACCCACTGGTAACCTCGCTCCTCAGCAACCGCAACAGCACCGACCAGGCCTATCCCCTTAACTCCACCACCTTCAAAGACCGCATTCGCCAGTAATTTTTTCGCCCTCATCACGCATCCTCTGCTAATTTTCAAATCAAAACTTATTCACGCGTCTAAGTTAATTCAAGTGTAGTTCCTATACAAAGCCATGTCAATATGTAGAGCTTGGATAGGGATGAATAGGTTCATCAAAGGTATTCCAGATACGAGCTGGAACTTGAAATGCAGAGTTGCCGCGGGAATTTTGGTACAACTAGCAGAAAGGCACCATCCTTGCACAGCATGACGGATTGTTAACTCAATTATTTGCTTTAGGTTGGGAGTGCGGCCCTGCTACTTGATCACTATTGTTCTTTAGTGTCTGCAGCGCTTATAATACTAGAGCTTAAGCGAGACGCTGGACATCGAATATGACAAACAAAGATATACTAGATTTTGTTGATGAATTCCGTAATCTCACCCAAACGACTGCCAACGAGGAAGAGCTCAGAACAGCTTTTGTTTCAGCAGCTATTAGTAAGCTATCAATCCGTGATCTAAAACTAGAGAGAGGACGCCAAGATGTACGGCGCAATCGAGTTATCATCGAATTTAAAGATAAGGGATTGTTCCTAGGTACCAAGACGAGTGCTAGGTTCCAGGAAGCACTGAACCAACTAGTGGATACCTATATTCCAAACCAAGCGCGTCAGGACAGCCGCAAGCCATGTGATTACATAGGTGTGTGCTTTGACGGTCTCCATTTGGCATTTGTCTATATTGAAGACAGCGGCCGCTACCGCGTGACTGACCTCAGGTCATTCGACAACTATAGTGCTGCTGCTTTGGTACTTGCGCTCGCTCTTGATGACCGTAGGGAACTTATACCCTCGAATGTAACAGATGACTTTGGCCCTACTTCCTCTCTCGCATCTGCAGTGCTGCGCGCACTGTGGATACATTTGGATACATCTCTCATGACACATGTAAACCGAGTGGAAATGCTTTATGGCGAGTGGAATGACTTGTTTGAACAGAGCACTAGCCTCGGACGGATTAGTCGAGCGCGCCTCAATGCATACTGCCAGTCGATAGGACTACCTGGCGAGGCTGACCCAACCCGAGTTCTGTTTGTGCTTCATACTTATCATGCCTTGGTCTTCAAATTGCTCGCCGCTGAGCTTGTTATTGCCAATGCAATAATTCCTGGTATCAAAACAGATTACTGTTTTAGCACGTCGACGCTCAATGACGAGACACTGATGGCTTCGCTGGAGCACGATATCGAGGAATCAGAGCTATTTCGGCAAGCGAACATCCTTAATTTTGTCGAAGGGACGTTTTTCTCTTGGTACCTTGTATCACCAACGCCGGCACTTGTCGAAGCTATCCGTTGGATGATGCGACGTATAAGCCTGTACCGCCTCACAGGACTCGAATTGACGCGTACGCGGGATATCGTGAAGCGCGTTTATCAACAGCTCGTGCCTAAGGTGCTGCGCCACAATATAGGGGAATTCTTTACACCTGAATGGTTAGTAGAGTTCACCTTGGACCGCATCGGCTACCAAGATGATTCTATTCTGGCTGAGAAATTCCTAGACCCCTGTTGTGGCTCAGGTAACTTTCTTATTCATGCCATAGAACGCTATAAGCAACAGGCTCGTGTTGCCGGATGGGAAAACACGAAGACATTACAGGGTATAACTGAGCACATATTTGGATTTGATTTGAATCCACTGGCCGTACTAACTGCTCGTGTAAACTATCTGATTGCGATTTCAGACCTGATATCCACTCATTCTGATGTAGAAATACCTGTATATCAAGCTGATGCTATCTATGCACCGACAGTCAGTTCCAACCGCGCAAAAACCACGCGTGTCTACCAGATTGGTACACGCGTACAAACTATTACCTTGGAGTTGCCCGAGAATCTGATCCAACGTAATCGTCTATTTGGCCGAATATTAGAAATCATGGAACGAATAATACGTCAGAAAGACTCCGAGCATGTCTTTTTGTCAAGTCTCAATGGTGATCCGATTTACTCGACTGAGCCCGATAGAGCAACGTGGGAGCCATTTCTGTTCGACATGTTCCAAAAGATTGAGGCATTAGAGAGAATTCCATGGGATCGTATTTGGTGCCGCATAGTCCGAAATTACTTTGCGTCTGTAGCGGTGGGCAAGTGCCAGTTTGTTGCAGGGAATCCACCTTGGGTTCGATGGTCGGAGCTTCCCGCTCGGTACACACAACGTATCAAGCCGACATGCGATGAATACAACATCTTTTCTACGGACCGTTATTTCGGTGGCAACGAATTGGATATCTCTGGCATGATAATATATACGGTAGCGGACAAGTGGTTGTTGGACCAAGGAGGACGTCTGTCTTTTGTTATAACTCAGACACATTTTCAATCCCAGTCCTCTGGCGGATTCCGACGCTTTGAGGTCAAGGGGGTCCCGTTAAAAGTAATAGGGGTTGATGACTTTGTAGACGTAAGGCCGTTCCCTGGTCTGGCAAACAAGCCAGCAGTATTAAGTCTTGAGAAGGGTCAGCCAACAACATATCCCGTGTCCTACGTTAAGTGGAAACGTACAGCATCGAGAACCGTTCCAGAAGATTTATCTTGGACGACCGCCTGCCGCCGACTTGCACATACGGCGCTAGAAGCGAACCATCTTAGTGGCTCAGGTCATCGATGGAGTATTCTTCCGCCGGGGCGTTTCACTGCACTGCGAGCACTAGACGGCGAAGACCTAAATATTGAAGGACGAAAGGGAATAGTAACAGATTTAAATGGAGGTTACTTTATCGAGTTGCTGGGTCCGGGGAGAACTCCAGATGCTATCCGCTTTCGTAATGTTCCACATGAGGGTCGCCAACCAGTGCTGCCTCGGACGGACGAGATCGAACTCGATCTGGTGTACCCTCTCATTAAAGGAGCCGAGAATATTCGAGCCTTCTTTGCCAACAATAGTTCTTTTTATGTTATTGTCCCAAATAAAGGCATTACCATGTCAATGATTCCGACCGTGAGTGAGTTCGTTCGGGGCTATCCCAAAGCTCTCAGGTATTTCCGAGAAATCAATAGAGACGGAATCTTGGAGCGGCGTTCTACCTGGCGGACTCGCATGGCACCACAATATGACCGTCTCGTTCGCCATAACCGAATGAGCACGCAAGATGTACCTTTCTTCGCCATTTATGATGTCGGCGATTATACTTTTGCAGAATACAAAGTCGTGTGGGCAGAAATGGCGGGAACATTGCGGGCTGCGGTCATTGGGGATGCAACGGTACCTTTTGGGGGAGGGCCAAAACCAATCATTCCCGATCATAAGGTCTATTTTGCTCCTTTTGCCAGTCACGAATACGCACACTATGTTTGTGCTCTTCTAAATTCAGCGCCTATCCGTCGATTTATCGATAGTTTTACAATAAAGCTCCAGGTTGGCACCCTGTTTAGACATATTCATCTACCAGTGTACGAGCCATCTGACCCAAGTCATCAACGATTAGTGCAGTTGTCGCTGGATGCCCACCAACTCCTTGCTCAAAGCGGAGGAATTGGGTCGATTGCTATGCAACTCGAAGACATCGATGTCATAGTTAACCGGATGTTGGGCTAGCGTTTTGGGAGTGGTGATCATAGTAAATCTGGCCATCCGAAGCACGGAACGTGGTGTACTGAATCCAAATTGTGTTTCTATCCGCCTTGCTGTATCTTGATTGCATGATATAGCGCTCTTGGCCACGTACTGAACTGCGATTGCACTTTACTGACAATCGTGCAGATGTTCTTCATTGAACTAAAAATCATAGTGGAATTTCAGGAGCTGGCCAATGATTATGTTAACCACTATCGGTAAGCAGTTCTTGCCGAACGTGTTGAGCCCTTTCCATCAATATCGCTGAGCTTTCATTCGCCGCGATGAAGTCACAGACTTGTAGCAACATGTCTTTATTTTTATCTCTAAGCATTTCAGCCATGTCAAACGCAGCTATACGGATTGTACTATCTTTATCCTTCAACAGGTCCCACAAGATTTCATTCGCTTGCAAGCTACAGTCTTTACTCGCAATCATTTTGATTAAGAAAGCTGCAGATTCCTCTCGGGCAACCGGACGCCTGACATGCTTGTGTTGACCTGGGTCAATAAAGAGCCTCATAAGGTTAAGCGCCTTGCTGGGGAATCTGTCGGAAATTAGCAATACGTTTCTGCACGCAGCAATGCGTGTGAAGGTATTATTGCTCGTGCTCATTTCTTCAAGCCTCTGCACCACTTCCAATATATTCTTACCTTTTGATAATTCCAAGAGTTCCAAAAGGTCTTTGATCGCCTGTAACTCATCTTGAGAGAATGTTCTTAAGCAGAACTCCAGCAAATCATTGCGAATTTCGCCCGACCGCTTAGGATCAATGATTTCCCACTCATGAAGTGTCTCGCACACAGCCATAGCGACATAGACTTGATCTTTCTCACGTAGCTGTAGCAGAGAAGCGATATCCTCTGTTTTGAACTTATCAAGAAGCAAAGGGGCACCGGGCCAAGCCGGTATTCTTAATTCCTCCACGACTCGCCTTCTAACGTCTGAATGCATTTTAGAATCGTCCCAATCTTCCCTTAGAAGTTTAGCGATTCTAAGAGTGCGGTTGACGTCTATTTGACCAAGAGCAGATAAAGCCTCAGAAATTCTGCGCCTCATTTCCCAATCTGGGCCCTGGCACAGTTCGTCAAGAACATTAAATAGAGTATCTCCGGATCTTATATGTTTCCTGCGCCACCTACCTGCGATGAGTTTCCCAAGAAGGTGATCTAGTAGTGGGCGACCACCAGCAATCAAGTAAGAAATGACTACTTCGATTAGTATAGCTTGTTGCCTAGATCTGCGTCTTGTAAGGAAAACTGTTGTTGCAGCAAGTATGATCCCGCCTGCGAATGCCGCCCAATCACTCGGACCACCTATATGAAACCGAATAGAAATAACTACAAAAAAGAACATCCCAATCACGAGAATCGCGAGTAACTCTGCATATAGGCCAAGGCGGTCCCAAATATCAAATCCTTTTCGCCGAATTGTTGATATTACAATTCTACCGAACTTTCTCCATTTAGTTCTCATGTTGTTCTCTCAGAGCATCGTGTCTTACTAATTCTTGTGCAATCTCTATTTGTTTCTCCCAATCACCGTAAAGCTTACCTCGTGCAACGAGACGCCTGTACCGTCTCATGGTTCGAGCATCAATAATCCCTGGCGATTCATTCTTAAATGGTGTGCCTGGAAGCGGCATAAAAGTATGACCGTGTATTCGTGCACCCATGGCACTAAATTCTTCTATCAGACGAAGTGAAGCACGAATATCTGAAGGCCTCTCCCCGGGTAAGCCAAATATGAAATCAACATTTGGAATGAACCCGACATCCAGTGAAATTTTTACGGCGGAGACAATGTCTTCCACAGTATGACCCCTATGACTTAAATCTAGAACTCGTTGTGATCCTGACTGTGCTCCTATTATCAGATTATTGTTATTTACGTACTTTTTTAGAATTACTAAAGCTTCTCGAGATACATGTTCAGGGCGAACCTCAGAAGGGAATGTGCCAAAAAAAATACGGCCTTTATCTCCCACAGTTGCTCTGACAGAAGCAAGCAATTCTTCAATTTTGGATAGATTGACCGAGCTATCGAGTGAACCGTATGAAAGTGCAGTCGGTGTTATAAAGCGAATGTCTTTGAGACCGTGGTCTTTCATTACCTTAACATAATAACAAATATTGTCTATTGAGCGGTGTCTAAATCTAGCTTTAAACATAAAAGGGGTCTGACAAAATCTGCATGCATAAACACACCCGCGAGTAATTTCAATAGGATTGAAGTGCCGATGTCTGGGAGCAAAAGGGGGGTAATCATCTAACTCTATCCGTTCCCCCGAGCCGTTGGAGACAAATCGTCCACCAGAGAGATATGCCATCCCGTTTATATGCAGACAATTTTCGCCATTAAGTAAGCGTTTGAAGAATTCAATAATGGTCTTCTCTCCTTCTCCTACTGCTACGGCATCAAACCCGGCACGTAAAGTTTGTTTGGGCTCTGCAGTAGGATGTGGTCCTCCCGCTAAGTGAACAACCTCAGCATTCTCAGTTCGAGACTTCAATGTGTGGAGTTCGGCTGAACTCTCAACAAATTGAGGTGAATGTAAGGACCAACCAACGACAGTCTTACGGTAAAGTTGACTTGCCTCGTCTATCGCCGAAGTCAGTGACTCGGACTTACTGGCAAAGAGGATTTCCACGTCCTGTGGCGTAAACGCACTTTCCAATGCTCCTGCGATTACATTGAGGCTATATTTGTTATCAGGTCTATTGTAAGCTATAAAACAAAGAGCCTTGCTTTCCATAGCTGCTACGCTCCAACCGCTCACACGGCAATTGGGCCCAGCTGCAAGAGCTGAAACCGAAACCTATCTGAGACGTGCACTATTCATGTTACCAACAGTTCCGTCCATAGTCAATGAGGTAATTTATGGCATAGAGTCTTAGACGCTAGTGTTTTATATTTCAAATGTGCGGATTGTCTAGAAACTTGAGCATAAGTAAGCAGGCAAAACGTGCTTCTCTGGAGCGGCATTCCGCATTCACGAGGTCTCGGTTAGTATTGTATAATGAGTTCTGTTATGAACATTGCCTTCGTGACGCTCGGATGTAAGGTCAATCGAGCGGAGACTGAGGAACTGGTGCGCTTTGCTGTTAATGAGGGTTACTCGGTAGTTGACCCTGCTGAGGGGCACGTGATCGTTGTGAACACATGTACCGTGACTCGCACAGCTGATGCCAAGGTGCGTCATCTGTTGCGGCGTCTTCATCGCCAGAATCCAACAGCCACCATAGTTGCGATTGGCTGCTACGCGGATAGAAACCAGTCAGAACTGCGAGCGATTGAGGGCGTAAGGTTAGTAGTACCCCGCAGAGAAAACAGCAGCCTATTGGCAGTACTTGGTGAGCGATTTGGTCTGTCTCGCTCCGACGGAATCGTGACTATGCCGAGGTTACGCACTCGAGCTCTTGTGAAGATCCAGGATGGCTGCAACCTACGGTGTACATATTGCATTGTGCCCAAGGTGCGAGGCACCGAATGTTGTCGTCCCATACAGGAGGTGATAAGGCAAGTAGCCTTACGTGTGGACGAAGGCCATAGCGAGGTTGTACTTAGTGGTATCAATATAGGCAGTTACTATTGGGACGGCTACGACCTATCGGATTTGGTCGCTCAACTGCTAAAGCATACTGACGTGCCTCGATTGAGACTCACCTCCCTTCACCCAAACGATATCTCATCTAGCCTCTTATCCAAGTTCAAAAATACTCGCCTTTGTCCGCATCTTCATCTCCCTCTACAAAGCGGTAGCGACCGGATACTCAGAATGATGGGTAGACGCTATAGTGTCAATGAGTTCTTTTGTGCACTGGCTAATGTGAGGGCTTCTATTCCAGACGTCGCCATAACTACAGACGTTATAGTAGGTTTTCCTGGCGAAACAGACAAGGACTTTGAACAGACCCTTACCCTATGCCGAGAAGCAGGTTTCTCTTGGATTCATGTCTTTCCTTTTTCACCTAGGCCTGGTACACCTGCAGCAGAGCTACCCCCGGTGAACGAACGAGTTAAGCTAGAACGCGTGAAGAAGCTATGTATCCTAGCCAACGAGAGTCGAGAGCGTTTCCAAACGGGCTTCTTGGGACGGAGTTTACCTGTACTCTGGGAGAAGCAGACGCAGCCGGGGGTGTGGACTGGCTTTGCTCCTAATTACATTAGGGTCTTTGCTCATAGCCAGCAGAGCTTGGTGGGCAGGATAAGACATACGAGGCTGAAATGGTGCGATGATGGAAGGACTTGGGGTGAACTCCTTTAGCTCCGCTGTTGAGTTAATGGTGAACATTAGCCTGGATTGTTGGCAGGTGCTACCATAGCCCTCAATCTTTCGTGCTTTTTAGATCGATGGCTATGGTTGACAATTGCACTCTAATCAGGTACAATAGAATCATAAATGAGTGCGACTCTCAGGGATGATAGGCGAGCCATTGCTCTCTTTGGTAAAACTCGTAGAGCTGTACTTTCTCTGATTTATTCCCGGCCCGGTGAGGTATTCTACTTACGCCAAATAGCACGGGCTACTGGTAGTGGACAGGGTGCTATTCAGAGCGAATTGAAGCGTCTTTCCGACGCTGGCATTATCTTGCGCATGCTTTGTGGGAAACATGTTCTATACAGGGCTAACAAGGAATGTCCTATCTACAAGGAACTGAAAGGGCTGATAACAAAGACAGCAGGTGTAGTGAGTCAACTACGAGTTGCCTTATCCTTTTCGGATGGGTATGTAGATGTGGCGTTCATATATACCTCTCCGGATCATGACGAAAAGTATGGAGCCAATGAGGTTGATGTGGTGGTCGTAGGTGACGGTCATAATGAATCTGTCCTTTGGCAGGCTGGAGAGACATTAGACCGAATTATCAACGTCAAGGCTTATACTCCTGATGAGTACCGGTCAGAACTAGCAAAGCCGCGAAGTTTCCTTAACTGGGTATTGACTCAAAAGAAACAATTTGTGATAGGCAACGAGAGAAGCCTTGCGAAATTGCGTGAGAAGACGAAATAGAATTGAACATAGGCCTGGTGCTTATTTAGCCGTAAAAATTGCTCATTTTCAATCTAAAGACTTATTGCCTATTGCAAAAGAATCTATTGATCAAACGTGTGGTATGTGATAGATAGTTACTGCTCAGTATTCTAACAGGGAAGTAAGAATCCCACCAAAAGGAGGGCATAAAGAGTTGGCACATGCGAATGAGTCTGGACTTGGGTTGAAATGGAAAACCTCACGACAGAAGGCTTGGCGGACTAAGGTGCAGGAAGTGCCGATGGAACAGTTAGTGGTCGGTGAAGCCTTTCGGCTTTGCGTCTTTACAAATGATTTTAGTTCTGGTTACGATCTTTGGGCTATGCTTAGGGCAAGTGACCGACTGTTGCAAGGGGGCAAATTTGAACAATTAGGAAGCATATTTTCGATATACCTAAACCCATTCTACGATACTATACGCCATTCGGGAGGAGAAGACACTACTTTAACTGTAGAAATAATAGAAAGCAGTAGCAACCAATTAATTGCAGAGGTGGATATTTTAAGATTTCTAGGACGGGTGGACGTCTCTCTATACAAAGAAACACGCGCTCAAGCATCAAGACACGGCTGAGGCATTGGGAGTGGGAGGCGTTGCTATTCCACAAACGAGCTACAAGATAAGGCACTTAGGCCACTCGGGGAGTACAGAATTGCTCATCGGAAACCTGATGGATGCCTCATTGTTGAGACAGTAAACAACAAGAGGTATTTTATTGATTGTGATGGGCAGATTTTTGGAGAAATCAACAGGGGGAAATGACAAAGCATCCTGACGTACACAGCAGCCCAAACTGCAACAAAAAAAGGCCAGGGTGGCTTTGAATCCACCCTGGCCTTGCAGTTTAGAGACCTTCTTATTGCTTCTCTTTGGCTTGTCTTTTGACTTTGGCTACTGACAGGTAGTCGGGACACTTGGGCGAGCATTTCTGATGCCCCTTAAGGCATTCCCGACATAACCAGTAGCACTTCCGTGTATTAACGCACTTATAGGTTATGCTCATTACAGTCCTTTCTAGCCCTGTAAAAAGCAAAAAGCGGGGGTCGCTCCCCCGCTCTTTGCGTTGGTCTTCGTTTTGGCTTTGCGTTCTATTTGGCTCTGTTTAGGCTACGGCTACAGGCTCTCTGTCCTCTTCGGGTTCAGGTTCGGCTACCTCTTCTGGCTTGACTTCAGGTTCAGGCTGTCTAGCCTTGCCTCTACGCTTTGGCTTGGTTTCAGCTTTTGTCTCTGCCTCTGCTTCTGCCTTCGCTTCCGTCTCTCTGGCTACCGCTTCGGCTTCTGCCACTGCCTTGCTTTCAGGTAAGCGCATCGGCATAACCAAGCATCGGTAACCGTCAACGGTTAAGGCAATAGGCGATTGCGGGCTTGCCAGCTTCATTTCAGCTATGCCGCCGCAAGCTCTTAGGGCTTTTATCAGGTAGTTTCCAGCTACCGCTATCTTTGCCTCTCCACTGGTTTCGGCTGATACTACCATAGAGCCTCTATCCTCTTTAGCCTCGATGGTAACCTTGTTATCGGCTACGGTTAAGGTTAAAGGTCTATAAAGCCCTTTGGTTTCATCGTCAAACCAGATAGCCAACAGGCTTTGACAAGCC
Source organism: Chloroflexota bacterium (assembly GCA_016875875.1). Lineage (NCBI taxonomy): Bacteria > Bacillati > Chloroflexota > Chloroflexota bacterium. Next base: position 18,997 of record VGOP01000016.1, read on the forward strand.
TTGATTGCCTCTTTGGTGTCAAAGCTGGCTGTGGCGATAAAATCGCTGGGAAATACCTTGCCATAATCGGGATAGCTACCCTCGTGGCTCGGTAAGCTATACTTGATTAGCTCGGTATCAACAATCAGCGACTTGGCAAGCAAGCCGCCGTTGTCGCTATCTGGCTTTTGCTCGAAGCTAACCTTAACTCGTTTGGCTTTCCTTAAGGCTGGTATCAAGCCTTTAACATCGTCTCGATTGATTAAGGCTTCAGCCTCTCCAGCCTCGAAGTCAAGGTTAATCTCTCCAAGCGTAAAGCCATCGGCAGCTATCAAGGTTAGCTTACCGTCTTTTTGGACTACCTTGACGCATTGGAGAACTGGTCTGGCGTCATCGGCATCGGTAAACGGTAGCACCCTTAACAAGGCATCGGCTAGCTCATTACCGCCGAGATTAGGCATAACAGCGTAGCTTGGGCTTACTCTGACTTGGCAGAAAGTGAAAGGTGTGTTGGCGTTAAGCCAAGCTCCATCTGATACGTAGCTTTGGTGATTGCCACAGACTACCTTTAAGCCTTTACCGTTAGCCTGCAATCCGCTAGCACTACCGTTGGCAGGTATAACCTTGACCACGTTACTGCCTGCCAGAGCCTTAAGGTAGCTCAAAAAGCCTTTCCTGCCTATGTGGGTTTCGCTATCGAATAGCATCACCCTTTCGGCAGTTGCTCTAGAGAGAGCACTTACAAGCCTTTCCTTATGACACACAAAGCCATCACCAGAACGCTTGCCTTCGATATTAAGTTGTTCCGTCTTAAATCACCCCCTTTATTTCAGACGCTTGACGGCAAGCGTCATTCTTATTAAGGCTACTGGCTACTCCGCAACTGCTGGCAGCAGCTTCCGCCTCTACCTATATAGTTCCAAAAGAGGGCTGAAATTGACCATCAAGTTAAGGCTAGTTGATACTTTTTTAATTCTTTTTGGCGATAGCGCTCAACGTAATGGTAATCCTTGAAGTCGAGACGGTTACCGTTATAAAGCCTTACGGCTATCTGAACCAGTCTTTTTGGGCAGCCTAGCAGCCAGCGTCTAGCATCAAGCCAAGCGTCTAGGTCAATAGCCTTATCATCGGCTAGGGTCTGCCATAGTTCGGCTGTTTCTCCGTCTCCGTCTGTTAGCTCTCCGTTTAGGCTTAAGATGGTTGGCTTTCGCATCAAGTCTCGCCAGTAAGCCATAACCGTATAGCTGGCTACTCTAACCATAGAGCCTTCTGTGAAAGGCTTATGACCGTTGCTGTTGGCTACTTCGGCAAGCCTCAAGATGATGTCCTGTCTCAAGTCCTGTCTATCGGCTGCCTTTGCCTTGTGTTGAAACTTGTCTGCAATCTCGATATACTTTTGCCAGTCTAGCGTCATCTTGTCTCCGTTCGAGGCAAGGCTAGATTTCCCTAGTCAGCCAGACTGGCTAGGGATTTATAATGCCTCACCTCACCTTGAAGGCAAGCATTCTGGCTTCAAGCCTATTCAGTTGTTAAGGTGCTTCGCATTTGACAGCTTCATTATTGAACAATATGAGCTAAGGTGCATTATTTAGATATAGCTACATTTACATGAGCGACTTGGAAATGGAATTGCCGAGGTTATTTCGTAGTATAGAGTCAAATTAGCTTCAGCTAGCCTGTTGCTCAGTTGCTGCTATCTGTAGACAGGAGATTGCGGGGTTTGACCACCAGAATTACAGCCAGCCCTGCTGCCAGCTCTGATTCTTTGGTATAACCCTTTTACCACCTGGCTGATGCCCCTTAGGAGTCATGTCCGTCGCCAGACCTAGTGTCAAAATAGTGTTAAAACGCTTAATGTCCGAAGTCCTGACTACTGCTGCTCACATTGGACTTAATAACCAGCCCACCAGTGTTTCAACCTACCATAAACCAATTTAGCCAGTTCCAGGCTATGGCTCCATGAACCAAACCACTCCTGCAGAGAGAAAACACCCAGTTTGCTTCAGCATTTGGGCAATGAAAACTACGGTTTATCGTGAGGCTGAAAAACCGTCGGCCTGCAGAAACCACAGACTGCAAACACTGAAATGCTCTAGATTCGCTTTGCGTGCGTGTTGACAATTTTTCGCGGCATGTGCTAATATTAAGTTTGAAGCCCTGATTGACAGGGCTTCAAGCATTGATAGACAGGTTGTCAACCTGATTTTTTAGATAGTGTCAACCTGACTAATTAAAAACTGAATACTTTTCCGGCCGATTCCAAATACAAAAATGCCCTGAAATCCAGGATTTTCACAACATTACTTTTAATCAGGGTGTCACAGGTTCGAATCCTGTACGGCCTACCAGTTAGGTAATATTATTACCTTTCTTTAGCTTCGATTTTCGCCAAGAAGGTCGAATTTCCCAAATTTTCACTCGTGAGAAAGGTGATGTTATTACCCTGGACATCACGTTCAAGTCACCTCGTCTCAATTTGCCGAAACATGAGCACATTTCTGACTTTTGTATAATCCACACACATAGAGCAATACTCAGATTGTGACGTCTCTGCCAAATGGGGAATTTATAGCTAAGTTCATGCAGACATCCCAATGTTCGTGCAGCGATGCTTTCCATAGGCCACGCGTACGGATGATTTGATGAAAAACCTGTAGTATAATTGTGGGAAAATACTCTTGTTGCAGCTAATTTTATGGCTTTGTGGAGGAAATCATGACGACTATTAAGGCTTTCATCAAGAGACACCCGGTGTTGACTTACTATATTCTAGTGTTTGCTATCTCATGGGGTGGCATCCTAATTCTCATTGGTGGACCAGGCAATATCCCAGGCACCAAAGAACAAGCTGAGAAATTATTTATACCCGCACTCCTCGTTATGTTTTCCGGTCCGTTCATCTCAGGTATCCTTATGAATTTCTTCGTCGATGGCAAGGTAGGCCTGCGCAAGCTTTTATTGCGGTTATTGCAGTGGCGGGTTAAAGCTCGTTGGTACGCTGTAGCGGTGTTGACGGGCCCGCTTCTCGTGGCTGTGGTACTCTTTACGTTATCGCTTTTCAACAAAGCATTTCTTCCCGGGATCGTCACGACAAATGACAAAATTGGATCGCTGATATTCGGTATTGGATGGGGGCTTGTGGGTGGTGGATTGCTGGAAGAAACCGGTTGGACCGGATTTGCAGTACCTAAGTTGCGGCAGCGGTATAGTATTTTATCCGCTGGCCTAGTCGTTGGTATTCTTTGGGGTATATGGCATTTCATGATAGCTTTTTGGGCAAGTAATTATTTGGGCGGCGTTGACTCATGGGTTATGTTTGTGGCGGGATTTCTTGCTTTTTATCTACTAGCGCTTCCGGCATATAGAGTGCTTTTGGTGTGGGTTTTTGACCGTACCGGAGGAAACCTACCCGTGATAATGCTTATGCACGCTTTTCTTTCCGCCAGTACACTAATCTTCCAGCCGTCAGCGGCCGGAGAGATCGCTTTTATATGGAATTTCGTGTTTGGTCTAGTATTATGGATCGTCGTTGCTATAGTCGCCGTGAAAAACCGCGGACAGCTATTACAGAAACCAGTTTCTTAAGAAGTAACGATATTTAAAATATGAACAAAACAATAACAAAGGTTTTGCTCATCTGCGGAATTGTCGCTCCGTTACTTCGCGTTATTACTGATTTGCTTTCGGCTAGGTGGTATCCAGGTTATAGCTTGCGTGACCAGACCATGAGCCAGCTTGCAGCTGTCGGAGCTCCGACTCAACAATTTCAGATTGTTCTTCTTGCAATATTTAATTTACTTATTATCGCCTTTGGAGCAGGCGTATGGAAATCTGCCGAAGGAAAACGCTCTTTAAGTATAACGGCAATTATAATAATACTGTTCGGGGTAACAGCATTGATTACCTTGCTATTTCCACAAACAGCGATGCAGTTGGAAGAGGGTCTGGCTCCTCAGATGGTTCACATAATAGTTACGGCTATGGGCATTTTACTGATTGTATTATTTATCGGATTTGGAGCTGCGGCATACGGAATAGGTTTCCGCATCTTTTCAGCGGCAATGATTATAACTTTGCTTCTTTTCGGGTTTTTGGCGGCCACAAAAGCGCCTCAAGCCGTGCAATTCGCTTATCCTTGGATGGGAATTATGGAGCGCATGAGTTACTATTCCTATCTATTGTGGATTTTAGTATTTGCCGTTGTTCTTTTGCGTGCTCAAGGTACTGCACCCAAAGATAACTCTTAATGAGATAGATGATTTTGGATAACACAAAATCAAGCCTTAGAAGTAGCAGTGACTGGACTTTAAACAACTGACTAATGGCTTATGAGTTCCTTTGTTCGGTGTAGTGCTTAGAGAGTCTGTTTTCTCTTATTATCGTTTAACAAATTAGTATTTTGTCACATTAACTCAACTTGTGATATTGATTTCGAATGAGAAAAGGAGGACCTCATTACTTTTAAGTGCACGTGGTCGTGCCGATGTTTATAAAATGTTGGTATTAGGGCCTAGAACTACTTGCTTCTTTTCAACCAGAAGTCTAAGATGTTAATAATTGGGGGAACAATTTGAGGCTGTCATCACCACATTGTCAACGAGATTAGCATCAGGTCTCGCAACACCTTTATTAATAAGTTACCATTTCCAGAAGGAGTCTTGAATTATGGAGTTTTTTGACCTTATGAGTATCTCACACCGCTATATGGATATACTAAACCCTTCCACGCCTGAAAAAATCATCAAACTTGGCAAATTACTCGAATTGAAAAAAGGAAACCGGGTCATCGACTTCGGTTGTGGTTGTGCCGAGCCCCTCATTCTTTGGGCTGAGGAATTCGGTATTACTGGTATTGGCATAGATATATCCGAGGATTTCTGCGACCGGGCCAGGAAAAAGCTGGCCATGAGAGGATTGTCGGACCAAATCGAAATCGTTTGCTCCCATGCGGCTGACTACGTATTCGAAGAGGGGGCTTTCGATGCCGCAACATGTATTGGGGCAACGTTTATTTTTGGCGGCTACCAAAAGACAATCCAAACAATAAAACGGGCTGTTCATCAGAATGGACACCTTGGTATCGGTGAAACTCACTGGCTTAGCAGTCAAGTACATCCGGAATATGCCCAAAAACAGACAACTACCCACACAGAACCGGAACTAACTCAATTTACCCGGGATGAAGGCTTTGAACTCGAATACATA
>VGOP01000017.1 GCA_016875875.1 Chloroflexota bacterium
GTTTTAATAGAACATTAGTGCTAACATTGTGTTAATTATGGCGAAGTTGTTGAAGATTGCGTTAGATAGGCAGAGATATGACTTAGCTGCCTATGTTCTCGTCTATGGGCTTATTAGGGCAAAGCAAAGTGAGAAAAAGAGACACCGCAAAGGGCAGAAAACCGGGATTCTACGGCAAGGCGCTTGATGAAGCCGAAAAACTGGAGCTTGAGGAAGCCAGGGGTATAGAAGGGATTGACGAGGAGATTGCTATACTCCGTGTTAAACTCAGGGAGCTTATAGTGGCAAAGCCAGAGAGATTCGACCTTCATCTGAAAATGGCGACCACCATCGCCCGGCTTGTCACCACTCGCTACAACATCACCAGGGAACAGAAGAAATCGCTTAAGGAAGCTATCACCAAAGTCTTAACTGAGATAGCTATTCCCCTGGGGGTTAAGGCGCTGATAAGATGAGCTCGAACTATTTGGTTTTGCAACCGCTGTATTTATTCCGCCGAACTAAACTCCTAATGCCGTAGAAGGCCAAAGTGATGACGAATGCAGCAACAACCAATATTAGGGCGAGTTCAGAATACTTGGCCATGAGTTCCCCGATCCGCGCCGTGTCAATATGGAAGACAAGATCAGCAAGGGTGTATGCTATAGCGGATATAGTGGCCAAACCCGCCAACAAGTTCTTCCACATCCTCCACCATTCGAAAATCCAGTCCTCTAATGCTCTCATCATGCCACGCAGAGCAGCAAGGCCTATTATCTTCGCTCTTTCGGGTTTTGGAGTACGCGGCGCTTTCTCCCTTTCCTTAGCCTTGCTTGGCGGCTCTTCTGGCTGGCGTGGCTGCCTCTGCACGGGCATGAACGCATATACAATAGCAGTTGCGCCTAGTGCCAGTGCTATTATTACGATGTATGGCCATGTGGACAAGGTTTGTCTGTATATTACACAGACAATTAACAAGATTAGTGCTAACGCAACGCATACGATTGCAAAAGTAAGCCGACGGTGCTCAGTCCACCAATTGGGCCTAATTTTGAAGGGGAGTGCCGCGAGGTAAGGGAAAAATACGGAGATTAGGAAACAAAGTTGAAGTTTGTACAAAAGCTGCGCAGGGATGAGTTCCATGCCAAGAGCCAAAGCGATGATATAGAAGATGATAGCTATAGCAGCCCAAGCTGCAAGAGCATCTTTCCAGAGTTCCCAATACTTTCGCATACAACCAGTATATCATAAGCCTAGGAGGGCACAAACATTATGACATTGTATCATCTGTTCAGGTTTTTCTTGAGAGAAGAGGGCTATCCTAAACGATGTAGCCACGAGGCTTTAGCCTCGTGGCCCCGACCTTAAAAGGTCGGGGCTACAGGAGGTGGTAATTTCGGGGCTACATGTTGGAAGATTGGAGCCGATGCTTCAATCTTGACAAAATGAAATTAAAACTCAAATGAGAGGTTAAAAATTTTGAATTTTTATTTGTCATTTTGCCTTTTGCTCTTTGATTTTTGACATGAAACTACGTCCATACCAAGCGGAAGTAGCTAAAGCTATAATCGAGAGTATCCAGAGCAATCTCGGCTTAACATTCTCAGTTGAAATCGCCCGACAAGGTGGTAAGAATGAGCTCTCTGCCCACCTTGAAGTTTTGCTGATGACTATGTTCATGGCTGCCGGCGGCAGCGCTATCAAGTGCTCCCCCACGTTCAAGCCGCAGACAATCATCTCCATGAGCCGGCTTAAGGAAAGGCTGGACGACTTTGGCTTCGGTGGCATCTGGTTTACTGAGGCTGGCTATATGATTAGGCTGGGCAATGCCCGCCAGATATTCCTGTCTGCCGATGAGTCTAGCTCGGTTGTTGGTCATACTGCTGACATACTTTTAGAGATAGACGAGTCTCAAGATGTAGCCAAGGACAAATACACCAAGGAATTTAGGCCAATGGCATCAGCTTCGAATGCTACCACCGTCCACTATGGCACAACCTGGGATGATAACACCTTGCTCGAGGAGGTCAAACAGACTAACCTGGAGATGGAGAATAAGGACGGCATCAAGCGCCATTTTCGGTACGACTGGCAGGAAATAGCCAAGTACAATCCTAGCTACAAAGACTTTGTTGAGTCTGAGCGGGGACGCCTTGGCGAAGACCATCCCTTGTTCAGAACTCAATACGCTCTGCTGCCAATTCGAGGCGGCGGTGGCTTCCTGACAAGCCAGCAGATCGCCCAGCTCCAAGGCAATCATTCTAGGATTAGCCAGCCCGAGGAATGTAGAACCTACATAGCTGGCATAGATTTCGCTGGCGAATCTGAGCAGCTTGAAGACGAGATTCTAACCCGCTTAGGCAGGGACGCAACTGTCATAACCATTGCCGAGGTTGTATCTGAGGCTACTGATATGGTGGTTAAGGAGCTCATAATGCATGTGGTGGAGCACTATAGCTGGGTGGGTAAGAAGCACTCCGAGCTCTATCCTCAGATGGTTGACGTGCTCAAAAAAGTCTGGCATTGTAGCCGAATTGTCACCGATGCTACGGGTGTTGGCGAGCCCATCACCAGCTTTTTGCGTAAGTCATTAGGTAGCAAAGTTATACCCTTTAAATTCACCCAGAAGACGAAGTCGGAAGCGGGCTTTGATTTGTTGGCTGCCATCAACTCGGGCAGGCTCAAGCTTTATAGGCAGGATGGCTCTGAGGATTACCAAGAGCTGATGTTTGAGCTGCAGAAAGCCAAGAGCATCTACAGGCCTAACCAGACCTTGAACTTCTTTGTCTATCCCGGTGATGGCCATGATGACTACCTGATGAGTCTAGCTCTGGTGGTTCAGGCGGCAAATAGGTGTGTGCCACGAAAGGCTATAGGCCGATTAACCAGCTGATAATCAACTGTTAAGAACGAGAAAAGAAACGGACGAGGCTTAAGCCTCGTCCGTTGTTTGTGAACGCTATCGGTTCAGTGCCATTAGATCAAGCTGGGCAATCCCTTAGCCGCTTCCTCCATATCACGGAGTCGGCCTGTGGATTCTTTTATTCGTTCCTTCTGAGCCTGGGCAAAGGCTGTAGCCCTGTCGTAATAGTCCCTTACCTTTTGGACAAAGGCCAACTGCGACAGTATTACAGTGACATCGACGGAGGATCCGCCTCTGGGGAAGTCGCCAGCTCTGATTACGGCATTTTCCGCCAGCTCTCTCAGATAGTCGCCCAGGCCTTTAGCTATATCCATAGACATGTCTTTGGATGGTGCTGCCATAAGATATAAAGCTCTGCCGGCATCCTCAGGACCGCAGGTGATAGAAAGTTCGCTAAAGGCGGCATCCATTGCCTGCATAGCCCTCAAAGTCTCATCGCTCTTCTCTTTAAAGCTGACCTTGGCTAGTTCCCAAGGGAAGCGGAAGGCGCGTGGTATGCTCGCACTACCGACGCCGATGGCTGTCCAGCCATCTATGGATTGCATAATATCACCGGCATCTAGCACTTTAGCGCCGACGTATTTGTATTTGACTATCTCGCCAGCACACATCATGTCGTAGAAAGGTTCGACTATTTTTGAGTTTATTCTCTCCAAATTCATTGCCAGACTGACGTCCTTTCTGACATACCGTTGATTATCTGCCAGAAAGACGCCATCCGTCACTGAATGTATAGACTTCAAGCAAGTGGCAGTATTATAGACGCTTCGCAGCTCAGCCATCTCTTCGTGCTCGAAAGGAAGAACAACCAAACCATAAACCGCCTTACCTACATAGCGTTCCTTGAGCATTTGGGAGATTACAGATATGGCACCGGAGCCAGTGCCACCGGCTGCCCCGGCGATGAGCAGGAAAGCATGAGTCTGGTAGAAATTGGGTGCAGTCCTAACAGCATCTACCACCTTGTCACCGTCTTCTCTGGCTAACTCAGCGCCCATCTCGTTTATCTTGCCCACACCATGTCCCCAGGTCTTGCGCCCACCGATGAGAATGCGGTGCATAAAATCGGAGCCAATGTGAGTTAAGCCAGTAAGGTCAGTCTGGTCTGTGTTAACGGCGAATGCCCCAGTGACTATATTGATACCCCACTGCGCTTGTGCCTGTTTATTTAAGCGGACAAACTGATCGGCGACTCGGGACCCACATTGCCCTAGCCCGATAACCAGTAGTCTCATGATACCTCCTTACTTTCTGTTAACATATTGGTTAACTTGTTCAATATTAAGCTATAGCTCGTCTGTTTGTCAAGTTTGGCTAAACTGAGAGACATTCTTAAGCATAGAGTGATTCCCCCTAAACTAGATGTTAACTTTGAAGGGAGGTGGTTAGGGTGAGGATGAAAACTGGGACAATCCTCTCCTTCTAACTCCCCCGCCCGTGGCGGTAGGATTTCGGATTTTATTTCCATTCGCTCTGACGGCTGGCAGATACGAAACGCCAGATAACGATGATTACAATTATGGCGCCTAAGATAATGGATAGCAGCAGCCACCAGTCCATACCACTAACCTTGAAGAGTTGCCCATTTGTCCAGTCACTCTGATTTTCAGCGCCATCTACAGCTCTAACTCTCCAATAGTAGTTCCCTTTTGCCAGAGCCTCGTCTTCGGTCAGTGTATACTCGGATACGGTTAAACCTTCTTTTCGGATTACGGCACCGGCGAAATCAGCGCTAGGGCTTATTTCCAGTACGTAGTAGATGCCACTCGGGTCTTCGACATCTGACCAATTTAAGGCAACGGTGGTTTTGCCAATGAAGCCGAACTCGCTACCAGCTTCTGGAGATACAAGATTAGGTGTTGGTGGTGGTGTTGATTCTACGTTTAGGCTCGTGGAGAACACAGATGCCGTAGCGTCAGTGATAGTTACAGTGTGGTTGCCAGCTTTGCTTTTTGGAATTTTGAAGCTAGTCGTGAAGTCGCCTTTGGTGTCGGTGGCTGCACCGGTGGCTATCTTAGCTCCATCGTAGCTGATAGTTATAATCTGAATTGCGGCAAAACCGGTGCCATGAACGGTTATGTCAGTACCTATAGCTCCTGAAGTCGGGTTCAGTTCTATTTTCGGTGAGATGATTACGAGAGCGTCGACAATATCGCTGGCTTTACTTATTTCTCCAGAAGCGTCGATGGTGTGCTCACCCTTGGTACACGGGGGCACATCTAATCTATCTGACCATGAGCCTTTAGCATCGGCGATGATATTGCTCACAGCTAAAGAGCCATCAAAAGTAACTCTGATATTGGATTCGTTGGCTTCGAAACCAATGCCGCTGACCCAGAGACTATCGCCGACATTGATAGGGCCACCGAGGTAACCAGAGAATGCTTCAAGTTTTATCCCCGGAGACACGGAGAAGCTAGCTGGAATTACATCAATTTCGGGGGTAGCCGCTCCGTAAGCTCTTATCTCGTGACCGCCCTTAGCTGAAGCTGGGACGGAGAAACTGGATTGCCATGAGCCTTTAGAATCAGCAGCTATCTCGGTTTTTATTGTTCCGCCATCGTAGGTTACCTTGATGTTTGTTTCCCCGCTGGCAAAACCGCTGCCAGATATGCCCACCACCGTACCTACCCATCCAGACGACGGGTTGATGTCGATTTTTGGGGTTACTGTGAAGACCTTATCCTCAACTTCAGAAGCTGGTGTCGTGCCTTTAGCATCGATGATATGTTGCCCCCGATTGCTCGCCGGGACTTTGATGGTGTTTTGCCAGCTTCCTTTATTGCTGGCTGTAATCTCGGTCTGCACTGGGCTGCCGTCATAGACTATCTGGATGTCTGACTCGTTGCTATTGAAGCCCCTTCCGGCTATCGTCAGGTTTGAGCCCACGGCTCCTTGGTTAGCGCTAAGACTGATAGATGGAATGACGATAAATTCAGCAGTGAAGAAATCACCGGCTACTTTTAGTGTGACCTGGTGCTTGCCTCTGGCAGCTTCTGGAACGATGAAAGCTATTGAGGTGACGCCTGCCTTGATTTCACCTTGGCTTATAAGCTGGTCAGTTTCACCCCAGTAAAGCTGGTAACTGCCGCTACCGTAGCCAGCCACAGATGAAATTGTCACATTTGTGCCAACGGCTCCTTTTGCTATGTCCAATGATAGGACACCGGCATGGACTGGCACTGGTATTAGGCACAAAGCCAACGACAGAAGGGCGAAGGCTGTGACCGTAGCTCCTACTCTCATCGTTTCCTCCAAGCAGTTTTGCTTGTTATCATAACACGAAATGGGCGACGGCGAAAGATGTTTTTATATATCTTTAGATAGAGTTGCCAGAAACTCTGCATTGGTTTGCGTTTTGGCTAGGCGGTCGAGAAGCCTTTCGGTGGCTTCGGTGTTGTTCGACGAGTCTTCAGCTAACATATTGACTATCCGCCGGAGCAACCAGACTTGTTTCAACGTGGTCTCATCAAGCAGCAGCTCCTCACGGCGGGTACCGCTGTGCAGGATATCCATAGCTGGGAAAACTCTTTTTTCAGCCAAGCGGCGGTCGAGATGCAATTCCATATTGCCAGTGCCCTTAAATTCCTCGTAAATCAGCTCGTCCATGCGACTGCCGGTGTCGACGAGGCAAGTGGCGATGATGGTTAAGCTGCCTCCTTCTTCAGTATTACGGGCTGCACCAAAGAAGCGCTTTGGTGGATAAAGGGCTACCGAATCAATACCTCCGGATAGAGTGCGTCCGCTCGGGGGCATTGCCAGATTATAGGCGCGAGTTAGCCGGGTAATGCCATCAAGCAGGATTACTACATCCTTGCCTATTTCCACCAGCCTCTTGGCTCGCTCCAGAGCTAATTCGGCTACCCGTGTATGGTTTTCCGCTAGCTCATCAAAGGTAGCGGCAACAACTTCGGCTTTCACCGAGCGTTTCATGTCAGTAACTTCCTCGGGTCTTTCGCCGATGAGGCAGACCATGAGGTGAGGTTCGGTGTAGTTGGTGGTGATGGCATTGGCTATGTGCTTAAGAAGCACAGTCTTGCCAGCTTTTGGTGGCGATACAATAAGCCCGCGTTGACCTCTGCCGATGGGAGATATCAAGTTGATGAGCCGCGTCGATAAGTAGCGGGGGTCAGTCTCTAAGTTAAACATCTTGTCGGGGAAAGTCGGTGTCAGAGAGTTGAAATGAGGTCGGCTCTTAGATTGCTCCGGGTCAATCCCATTAAGTGCTTCGACGCGTATTAGACTACAGTATTTCTCCCCCTCTTTAGGGGGCCTGCCCTGCCCGGATACAGTGTCACCAGATCTTAGGCTAAAGCGGCGAATCTGGGAGTTGGAGATATAGATGTCGTTTGGTCCGGGGAGTAGGCTATCCTGGCGCAGGAAGCCGTAGCCCTCACTCACAATGTCTAGGATACCGCTGACGAACAGGTAGCCCTGCTGTTCAGCCTGTGCCTGGACAAGCCGCATGATAAGGTCTTGTTTCTTAAGCCCACTGTAGCCTTCGATTCCCTGTTGCTTCGCCATATCGACCAGTTCATCTCGAGTTCTAGTTTCCAGTTCAGCGATGTTCATGTTAGTAACCTCTCATATAAAGTATAATTTTTATTACCTAGCCCTTAGTAGCTGCAGCAGGTCCCATTACTTTGTTCCAGTCTTCCAGGAATCGTCTTATGCCGATATCGGTCAGTGGGTGTTGAATCATCTGCATTAGCACTTGGTACGGAACGGTAGCTATTTGGGCGCCAGCTTGAGCTGCCTCGATGCAATGCTGCGGATGCCTGATACTGGCGGCGATTACCTGTGTCTTAACAGAATCAGCATAATTCTTGTACACTGCGACAATCTCCTTTACCAGCCTCATGCCATTTTCGCCGATGTCATCAAGCCTGCCGACGAAAGGACTGACAAAGGTGGCGCCGGCTGCAGCAGCCAGAAGCGCTTGATTCACAGAAAAACAAAGGGTGAAGTTCACCTTCACTCCCTCCTTGGTTAGTTGATAGGTAGCTTCAACACCTTCTAAGCTGGCTGGTATTTTCACCACCACATTTTTTGCCCAGGAGGCGATTTGCCTGGCTTCGGTGACCATTCCTGCGGCGTTCTGGTTTATCACCTCGGTTGATACTGGGCCAGGGACGATAGAACAGATTTCCTGGACATGGCATTTATAATCTATCTTGCCCTCTTTGGATATCAGGCTGGGGTTGGTGGTCACGCCGGTAATTACCCCCATCCTGACCCCGTGGCGGATGTGTTCAATGTTGGCTGTATCTAGAAAAAGTTGCATGTGTTCCTCCCAAAGGTGATTAGGTACATGATAGTTTCATGCTAGCGGTAGTGTCACTTGAGCGCCTTCAACCAAAGTCTCCTTGGCGGCCCCTACGAAGCTGTCAAACAGCGGGTGTGGACGATTGGGGCGTGACTTGAATTCAGGGTGAAACTGGCAAGCCACCATCCAGGGGTGGTCTTTGACTTCAACTATCTCAACCAGTTGATTATCTGGGGATAGCCCGCTGGGGATAAGCCCTTTCTGCTCCAGAGGCTCGCGGAAGCGGTTGTTGAACTCAAATCGGTGACGGTGGCGCTCGTAGACTACGGTTTCTCCGTAAGCTCTGGCTGCTTGTGTCATGGGAACTAAGTGGCATGGATAGGTACCTAGCCTCATAGTGCCGCCCATGTCGGTGATTTTATGTTGTTCTGGCAGCAGGTCTATTACCGGATATGGGGTATCGGAGTCAAATTCAGTAGAGTTGACCTGTTTGCTGCTTAAAGCATAGCGCCCGAATTCAATAACCATGACCTGCATGCCCAAACATAAGCCTAGATAGGGGATATTGCTCTGGCGGGCATAATTAGCCGCAGTTACCATGCCTTCTATGCCGCGGTAACCGAAGCCGCCCGGGATGATAATGCCCTGGGCTGACTTCAGTAGGTTTATATTGCCGTTGGACTGCAAGTCTTCGGATTGAACCCACAAGATGCTTATCTGCCGGTTGTGGTGCAGTCCAGCATGACACAGGGCTTCTCGCACAGAATAGTAAGCGTCCTGAAGCTCTACATACTTGCCCACAAGGGCTATGGTTATTGGCTCTTTAGGAACTTTTAGCTTGGCCACCATCTCTCGCCATTCCGTAAGATCAATATCTTTAGCTTCAAGTCCCAGGCGGTTAATAATTAAATCACTCAGACCAGCCTCCTCTAGTATCAGTGGCACCTCGTAGATGGTTTCGGCGGTAACCAGGGGTATGACCGCTTCTTTGTCCACATCACAGAACAGCGATATCTTGTCTTTCAAATTTTGAGGAATCTCATAATCTGACCGGCACAGAATGATGTCTGGCTGGATGCCGATTCGTCTTAACTCGTTGACACTGTGTTGAGTAGGTTTGGTCTTAAGTTCGTTGGTGGTGGCGATGTGTGGCAGGAAAGTAACATGAACGTAGAGGACATTGTCCCTGCCTTCTTCATTTCGCATCTGGCGGATGGCTTCCAGAAATGGCAGGCCTTCGATGTCGCCTACAGTACCACCAACCTCAACGGTAACCACCTCAGCGTCTGAGAGCTGGGCTACTTCCCTTATTCTCCGCTTTATCTCGTTGGTGACATGTGGTATCACTTGGATAGTGCCACCAAGATAATCACCTCGTCTTTCCCCAGCGATAACCGCCGAGTAAATCTGACCTGAGGTAACATTGGAAGCGGAAGTCAAATCGACGTCGATAAATCTCTCGTAGTGCCCCAAGTCAAGGTCTGTCTCGGCACCATCCTGGGTAACGAAAACCTCACCGTGCTGATATGGGGACATAGTTCCCGGATCAACATTAAGATACGGGTCTAGCTTTTGTACCGAGACTGAGATAGCGCGACTTTTCAAGATTCTACCGATGGAGGCGACAGTGATTCCTTTGCCTACTGAGCTGACTACGCCGCCGGTGACGAAGATATACTTGCTCATTAGCGTAATCGATGCTTATTCTGATTCCGGGAAGCGAATTCCTCTAAGAGGTGAGGTTTTTCCGGGGAAGTAAATACACGTGTCACCATAATCTAGTTCTAGTTATAACTATGCGAACATATTTCATATAGCTCATCGCGGGAGAAATCTAAATGGATAACAAGTCTGAATGTAGAGGTAAGTGGTTTCTTATTATTATAGGGACTTGCTTTCGGGTTGTCAAGTTTTTAGCAGGTAGGGCAGTGTACCTATTCAGGCTTTTCTTTGGAGAAGAGAGCTGCCCTAAATGCATGTAACCTCCCCACCTGTCGTTGCCAGCACTTTCTCTTTCTGTCATTGCGAGGAGCCCTTCTGCAGAAGGGCGACGTGGCAATCTCTGCCTGGCACCTACGTTGGCCTTATGCTGAGATCGCCACGGGGCTGACGCCCCTCGCGATGACAGTAAAACGGTGTTTTGGTCATCGAGATTTTAGGTCTTGAATTTGTTTGGGATTTGGTGCTTGGGATTTAGTATTTACAAAGCATGTAGTCCCCGATGCTTTACCGGAGCTTATCTCCGGCGCGGCCTGAAGGCGAGAACTATTATGACAATTAGCAGAGCTAGGCCGGTGGCAATGAATACCCAGGCCCAAAGCGGAGTCTCTGGTTGTAGTGCAGATGGCGCTGGTGGAGGTGGAGGTGCCGCTTCAGTTTGGAAGCTGAAGGTAGCTGACCAGTCGCTCATCGCTGGCTCGAGAGCCTTCACCCGCCAGAAGTAGCTTTGGCCATATTCTAGCTGCCCAACGTACTCGTAGGCGGTCGTGGTCACGTCTGTCTCCTTGACCAATTGTGTCATGGCTGCATCTTTGGCCAGAACGAACTTGTACTTGGTGATATCTTTGAATGGTGACCAGGCGAAGTATGCCGGTTTCACCGTATGGCCTGTGCAGGCGTTGTTTGGATATATTAGCTGTGGCCCGTATGATGGACTGCTTGCCGGCAGCCCGGATCTAATGATGAGACTTTTCACTTCCGACCACGGGCTGCTAACAGAACCACCCCAAGCATTCCCACGCACTCTAGCTCTCCAGTAATAAGTGTGGCCTGCCTCGAGCCTAGCCGGTGCTGCGAGTGCCGACGTTGCAGCTTCTGGTGGAGCAGGATAATATGCTCCGGCTGCCGACGTTGCGGCTTCTGGTGACGTCTGCCCACCAGCAGGATAATATGCTCCGACTGATGTGGTTGAGGCGGGTGTGAAGACGCCGGTGTCAAGAACTATGATGGTGAAATCCGGATCTTTGGCTATCTGCACCTGAAACTGGGTTGAAAGGCAGAGCTCCTCCCAGCTGAGGTCGATCTCCTGGTTCCCCCCCGACACTGGGTCACAGCCGATTAGTGTCTCATCAGCAGACTTAACTGCAACTGTGGCTGTTCTGGTAGTGGTGCCGGCCTCGTTGGTGGCTGTCAGAGTGTAAGTGGTGGTGGAAGTTGGCGAAATCTGTTCCACCCCGTGTTTAGCGCTGCTTAAACTATCACTGCTTGCCGCCGGCTGTATGTTCACTGCTGCAGCACCGGAGACATCCCAGTTTAACGTTGCCTGCTCACCAGCGTTGATTATCGCCGGGCTGGCGGTGAAGTAATTAACTACTGGAGCAGTGGAGGTGGATGGAAGAGGTGATTCTTTAGGCGAAGCGGCAGTCGCACAGCCGCTGGCTGAGCCAGTTAATACCAGAAGCGACACTACAAGCAAAATCACATACCACTTGCACTTGCTCATATTATCATCCTGTCTGATGAAAGTATAAATTGGCAACTAAGCTCTGTCAAGCTCGGTTCACACTTGTCGGAATTAGGTTTTAACCCCGCTTACCAAATCCAACATGTAGCTAAAACAAAATCAAAGATTAAAGGTTAAAAATCAAAGTGACAGATAAAAAGGCAAAAATTGTTTCTTCTTCGTAGGCGGACATCCAGTCAGACCTGGCAGGTTCGCTCCGTGGGTTCATTTTTGACCTTTGATTTGTCATTTTGCCTTTTGCCTTTTGATTTTTGAATTTATTTGGGATTTGGTGCTTAGGATTTAGTATTTAACCATGTAGTCCGAGGCGGATGGGCGGACAGACCTGAAGGTCTGTCCCTACAAGGCTTTGCCTTTTGATTTTTGAATTTATTTAGGATTTGGAGCTTAGGATTTAGTATTTAACCACGTAGGGACAGGGCTTTAGCCCTGTCCGAGGCGGATGGGCGGACAGACCTGAAGGTCTGTCCCTACAAGGCTTTGCCTTTTGATTTTTGAATTTATTTGGGATTTGGAGCTTAGGATTTAGTATTTAACCATGTAGGGACAGGGCTTTAGCCCTGTCCGAGGCGGATGGGCGGACAGACCTGAAGGTCTGTCCCTACAAGGCGTGTTTAGGATTTGGTGCTTGGGATTTGATATTTAGACATGTAGCGGCGAGGTTTTAACCTCATCCGGAGTGCCTATATCCGGCGGCTCCTTAAGAGTGCTATCATGGCTATAATTATGGCGAATCCCACCATGTTTATCAGGACGCTGGCCTGTAGCCATCGTAGGAGTTCGTAGTAAGGCGGTGGTGCCGTAGGTGGAGTCGGGCTGCTTATGGTGGTGAAACTGAATACTGGGCTTGGCTCACTGGGCACTGGCCTTGTGGCGGTAACCTGCCAGAAGTAACAGGCGTCGTAATCTAATCTGCCACCGTATTTATAAGCTGTGGTGGGCAGGTCCTCTTGCACAACGATGTCCGTCAAAGTTGAGTTTTTGGCCAGTACGAACTTGTATTCAGTAGCGCTTTTGGAAGGTGTCCAGGAGAAGGCTATTGATGATACAGGTATGTTGCTGGCACCATGGGCTGGTTTTAGGGCTTGTGCTCCAAGGTGCGGGCTGACCACTGGTAAACCAGCTTTGATGCTGAAACTGCCCTCGTCTGACCAGTGGCTGCGGATTACCTGTCCTGTAGCTGCCTGCCTGACTCTAACCCGCCAATAATACGTGGAATTGGCCTCCGGTAATATCCCGGGCAGGACCCTGTAGGCTGGGCTGCTTACCATAGCTGGCTCGTAGTAGGGGTTGGCTTGAGGTTCAGCCTCCGTGATTCGCAGGCTGAAAGCTTCGTCTCTGGCTATCTCAATCTCATAAGCGTCAGCCAAGGAAAGTTGCTCCCACCTGAGGTCAACCTCCTCATTCCTGCCGCTCACCGGGTCGCAGCCGAGCACTGCCCTGTTCTCAGGTTCAATCAGCCTTGGCCCTGCTTTGGTTAGAGTATCGGTAAACGCCCAGAGGCAGCCTACATCGCTCGCCGAGTTGTAATTGTGAGCGTCAATCGCCCACAGGGTGTTCTCGGAAATGCTGAGGCAGCCCGGCTCAGTGCTGAACCGAACACCGGCAGCCAAACCGGCCGTTATTGAGTCCCAATACACGCCTGGCTTGGGTATGCCACTCCTGGAATAGAGAGATCGGTCAACGCCGCTTTCAGTTGAGCTGTAAGCTCCGTACATGGCACCTCGGCTATTCATGACCAGGCCGTAGAAGCTGTGATTTGGTGGCGCCAGGTCGTCCCAGCTATAGCTTCTGTCCAGACTCCATCGGTATATCCCTCCGGCGTCATCAGCTACATAGATAATCTGGTTGGTGTCGAAATAAGTGTCAAAGGCTATATGCCGATTGCCGGCGCTTGGTGTCTCTCTAGTGGCCTTAATCCAAGTCTGACCTTTGTCAGCCGAGTAGGCTACCGGTGACGGCTCGTTTGTGGCAGCGCCAATTACAACGCTATCGCCGTAAACGGCAATAGTATGGCCTGTGGCTAGTCCTGTATCAATGCTCTTTGCCCATCTCCAGCTGTTAGCATGGTAACCGCGGCGCACCTCCCCGTTACCCTGAAGGATGTATAGCGTCTGGTTATCTGGCGTTGCCATGTCCTGTATCATAACGTTGGGCAGGCAATCGTGCCAGGTTTGGCCATGGTCTATGGAACCGCGGGCTTGGTCAGTTCCCTGGTTCCCCCAGAATACATTCGCTCCGTCCTTAGCATCTGGAGTTAACCTCAATATGGGCGACTCTCCACTGGTGCACATTACCCGCTGCCAGATATCTCCTAGAATCGGGCTCTGGCTACGCCACAGGCTATCAAAGCCGGCATCGTTTACTGATGCCAGATAAATGGTTGATTCATCCTCCGCCACAACCACGCTTTTCAGTCGGTCGATTCTGGTGTCGATGAGCCCAATTTGGTTCCATGAGTTGCCGTTATCTATAGTTATGGAGACTGCTGATTCGTCGAGGCTTTGGCTGTTCCAGGCGGGGTTGGTCGGGTTTGCCCATTTTCCTGGCGTGTCTCGATTTCCCGAGCCGGTGGCACAGAAGGCGGTTGAGCCGTCAGCTAACCAGGCAAGCTGGGCGTTGGCATAGCCATCCTTGCCACCGCCGGTTGGTGGTTTGAGCGGTAGCTTCCAGATGGGGCAGGAGCTCAGCGGGTCATGGCATATCCACACCTTAGCTGAAGCCTGGGCTAGGTCAGCAGCCACTTCGCCTGCCAGCAGCTTGCCAGTTTTGTTATCTCCGGCGTAGGCAATGGTGCTTATTCTGGCTCTGTTTCCAGCTCCGGGCAGTCTTAGTCTGGTGACTGTGGCGTTGTTAAGGCGGTAGGCATCATCTAGCACCTGGCTCGGCCCCAGTGCGGTTCCATTGGAGTCATAGGTGGCGAAGATTATGCGCTGGTTCTCTACGCTGCCAAAGAAGTTGCCGGGCAAAGCTATATCTCCGGTGATGATTTTGTCCTCGCCGCTGGCATTGCCGCCACTCTGGCTCGGCTCGCACATCTCCACCGGCCAACCAGTATCTCCGTTCCAGGTGTAGGCATTGGCAGCTACATCGCGACGGCCGAGGCAGAGGTAAGTCCGCTGCGTGGTGGCGGCCATGACCACCAGGCTGAAATCTGCAGTGTAGTTCGGCGATGGCTGAATGGCAATGACATCGCCTGAGGTAAAGCCTTGAGCCTTCCAGCTACTTAAGCCAGGATAGCCCAGGATGTAGATTTCTCCTTCACCATTGCCGTCATTGGGATGGCGACTGCCAACGATAATGTCATGCCTTAACGCCCCGTTCAAGTCATAGCCCGGCGAGATGGCGATGTCGCCGATTTGCTCGCCACCGCCATAGACCCAGGGGATGGCACCGCTGTAAACCCAGTTGCTGCCGCCGTCGTCGGAAAGATAGACTTCGTGGCGGAGTGTAGCCGCATTGTTAAGACAGACGACGGCTACTAGGTCAGGGTTATCTGGAGCCAGGGCGATATCCATTATCGGCAGAGTTGGTGTCGGTGTGGCTTGGGCAAGATGCTGCATAGGCTTTGGGCTCCAGGAAATGCCACCATCGCTGCTCCTCCATATTCCCGGGTTTGCCACCGGCGGCGGCGCAACGTTGGGAATGTCGATGGCATATATAGTCTTGCCATCTGAAGCCAATGCCAGGGCATTGAGTTCACAGGAGGGATGGATGTCGTTCCTGTCGGCTATGCTGCCCGGCGTGTCAATTACTGTCCAGCGCAGCACTGCTGTATCTGGAGCACCGGCTAAAGCCATCGCTGGCAATAGCACCACACTGGCTATCACCCAGACCACCGCGGCAACTGCATAAAACATGTAGAAACATGCAACTGCGGGGCTTTATAGCCCCGCAGTGTGATTTAGACATATAGCCACGAGGTTTTAACCTCGTGCCCTCGACCTTAAAAGAACATGTAGGGACGGGGCTTTAGCCCCGTCCAAGGCGGAGGGGCGGACAGACCTGAAAGTCTGTCCCTACATTTCTGACGCCCCTCGCCATGACAGTCAACATGTAGCTACTCACCTGTCATTGCGAGGAGCGATAGCGACGTGGCAATCTCTGCCTGGCACCAACGTTGGCCTCGTGCTGAGATCGCCACCGGGTTGACGCCCCTGGCAACGACAGTTAACATGTCGCCTTGACCCTTGGGGATTTCGTATTTTTACACAGCTTTGGACAGCTAAGGTGCCTGGATTATCCTCGGCTCCACCCACCTTACGCAGTCACCCTCCGGGGAATCCTTAGCCTCAACCCAGAGTATGAACTCTGTCTTTTTGCCTGCCAGTGCGCTTAAGTCAGCCTCATAGGTCTGCATCTTACCGTCGCTGTACACGTCCATCTTGGGGAAGAAAACGACGCTGCCTATATCATCCGTATAGCCCAAGGCAACCCGAACCCCATCGGTGCTCTTAAAGTCTAGCCCGAAGCCAACCTGAGCACTGAACTTCGCGTTCCCAGGTACTTCGAACGGGCGGGTTGTTGGGGTGCGGCTTTCCAACGGGAAATAGGTCTCGGCGAACCTGCCCAAAATCCAGCCATTGCTAACCTGTTGGGGACACATCACCAGTGTCCTGGCTAACGGGATTCTGTAGGCTGCGCCCTTTGTCTCGTGGGCAGTCATCGGCCAGGTCAGGTCACCGCCACTGCTCTTCCACTTAGCCAGAGGCGCCTCGACCAGGAAGTCGTAGGTAAACGTTGACCCTAGGATAAGTGTGGCACAATTGTTGCCCTTGTTGCTTTCGTTGACGGCATTTCCGCCGTCGGCGCAGACCTTAGCATAGGTCGTTGGCGCTTTCTGTTCCACTTTACCCTCCGTGGTGAACTCCAGCGTTGAAGGGTCACGTCTCCATGTATAGTTGGAGAATTTGTCTATCATTTCCTCACCCGGTGCCAGAGGCGGCACATAGCTATCAGACCCAAAAAGATCATTGACATACAGGTACGACCGGCTACCTGCGGAAGCGGCATCACCCTGGTTCTTTATCTGGTAGCGTAACATCCCGTCATACCAGACGTCCGTAATTACCAAATCAGCCTTGCCGGTTACCACCGGCTTCACCGTAACGTTAACGGTGCCGGTGGAGCTGCCGATTTCATTGGTAGCCGTCAGCGTGTAAGTGGTGTTGGCGGCTGGCGATAGCTGTAGCGAGCCGCTTGAGCCTGAGCTGCCAATCCCGGGCTCTATGGTCACTTCGGTAGCGCCAGAGACATCCCAGCTAAGGGTCGTCTTCTGCCCAGCGCTTATGCTAACCGGGCTGGCAGTAAAAGAAGGCAATTATCACCTTTAGGACTATACATAGCCGACTAATCGTGATATAATAGGCAGTGGTGGGGCGGTAGTTTAAAGGGAAAACGATTGGCTGTCACCCAATAGACTGAGGGTTCGATTCCCTTCCGCTCCACCAACTGACTATTGACATTTATTGTAAAATGTTCTACCATTGTAATTGACAGCCAATCGGGTTAAAGAACCCAAAGAGTAAACAGGCTAGAGGAAAAGGGCAAACTCTGGCCTGTTTGCTTTTCAATACATTTAAATAGGCAAAACGCCCTGATTCTGCCATCCAAGTATTTTAACTTTCGATGGCGTATCAAATCCCTTGCCATCAAGCAAAGCCTGTACGGTTCTAATTTGCAACCTATCGTAACTTGTACCTTGTAACATATATATACCGACCTTCGCTGCCTCTTCATCCATTCCCTTAGTCGGAGGTTGTAAACAGATAAAACCTGCCATTTCGCTGTTAGGTTCACGCTCCAGTACGCCACGCAATTCTCTTACATAGGCGGGACTCAACTTGCCACCTTTGACGGAGAGTATCATATTTCTTAGACCATCTTTAATCTCAAAGTGAATTCGACCATCAATGCCCTTATCGCCTGAGTATTTAGAACTGGAAAAACCACCAGCTAATTCTACAGCCCAATGCTGAAATTGACGTGCATCACGGTCAAACAAGTCCTCTGCACCTTCGACGCTCAAAGGTACACCGCTAACCTCATAGTGCGCGCCTTCTTTTAATCCATATCGCTTAAACAAAACATCACGAATAAGTCGAACCGATAGAATGGCAATGTCACAACCTATCCATTTACGACCTAGTAAATGAGCTGCATAAACAGCCGTTCCGCATCCGCAAAATGGGTCAAAAATTACATCGCCAGGACGTGTAGACGCATTAACAATTCGATTAAGTAGTGCTATTGGTTTTTGGGTTGGATAGCCTAACCTTTCCTTTTTATCCCTTTCTGGAATCTGGGGTACCAACCACACATCATCAGGATTTTTGGGTTCATCCATATAATATTTATAGACTCTTCCAGCTTTTCTTACGCCTCTAAATCTTCTCCCATCTTCATCATAACCAAAGTATCCTCCAAAAGTACCCTCTGATTGTTCCCTTAAATCTCCAACTGCTTTACCATCATAGTAATAATGGTTAGTTTTACTATAATTCAATAGGGTATCGTGCCTCTTATTAAATGCGCTTCGACCAATACCACCACTATTTTTATACCAAATTATTTCATTGCGAAAATTTTTCTGGCCAAAAACACCGTCCATAATCACTTTGATATAATGACTCACCTCATAACCACAATGTAAATATAATGAACCAGTAGGTTTCAGAATCCGTCTCATTTCAAATAGGCGATAAGTCATATAAATTAGATATGCTAGAAGTTTGGGCTCTGTATGTCGTAGGGCATCAATCCATGCTTTCCAAAACAGAACAATATCTTCATCAACGCCATAATCCCTTAGAACTATGGGCATTTTACGAGCCATCTCTTCTTTTTCCGCATCCATTTCCCAGGTGTCGCAAAATGCCTCTTCTTGTTCTGGTACTGGCTGTCCTGTCAACCTTTTGTAAATGAGGTTGTAGTTTTTCTTGCTGTTCCATGGCGGGTCAAGGTAAATAAGGTCAACACAAGCATTGGGCATTGTGCGCATGATTGTTAGATTGTCACCATAAATGAGCCGATTTTTGGTGATTGTAGGCGATACGTCAAAAATGCCGGGCAGGTGATGTGTTAGCTGTTTCATGCTGTCACCCCCACCATGTGAAGGACTAATTCACCGAAGGCATTTTTATTGTCACGGTTGTTATATTTATAGGCCGTCTCGGAGATATAATGATTTGCCCACTTCTCGGAGTAATGATGATGCTGGCCGTACCAAGCCCGCTTTAGCAATGCCCAAAGTCCCTCAATTGTGTTTGTATGAACGTCCCCAACTGCGTAGGCAGTTTGATGATTGACGGCAGCATGTTGTGTAAACTTCTTGAAACCGTCATATCCAGTGTATTCATCGGTCATAGCGATTGAACTATTAGAATCGACATGAGTTTTATAATATGTGCTTAATCCCTTTAGGCTAAGTGCTACTTTGTTAAACACCTCTGCCCTAGCTCGACCATTCCTTTCGACAATCCCAACTACCGCCATTTTGTCAGTACCACGACCCCGCTTATGTTTGCCATTGCCTTTTCGAGGCTTACCACCTATGTAGGTTTCGTCCATCTCGACTATGCCGTGAAACAACCGCTTTTGCTTAGGGTCGGTTAACATCGCTGTCCTGATGCGGAGCACTAAACTCCAGGCCGTTTTATAGGGAAGATTCAAGTCTCGCGCAAGCTGTAGATTTGACACGTTCTTTTTGGCATTAAGCATAATGGCTATAGCTAGAAACCAGGTCTGTAACGGCAAGTGTGTATGATGAAAGATAGTACCTACTGTAGCACTGAAAGCCCTATGGCAGCTTTCACATTGCCAGCGAGGTAATGCCTTGTCTTTGCTGGCATGAACACAAACTTTGTCACTCTTACAATAGGGACATACAGGGTCTCCACCCCACCTGATTCGCTCTAAGTGACTGATTGCTGCTTCCTGATTAGGCCACCGATTCATGATTTCCACGATATTCATTTCTCCACCTCTCTTATGCTACAATCATAGCATAAAAGAGGCACTTTGTCAAGTCCTAAAGGTGATAATCCCGTAAAAGAATTGATGTTTGGCTTAACTGCTGGTCCAGTGGGTGCTGCAGCGCAGCCAGCAGCTGAACCGATTAGTGCCATCAATGACATGACAATTAAGACAAGAAACCATTTTTGTTTGCTCATTCATTACCTCCATTTTTGTCACATTTGTTTCCGTTTCCCCCTGATGCTGGAACATGGGGTCTGCGTGCCTTGCGTGACTTCTTACCTCAAAAATATCACCTCCTTCTTATTTGTGGTAGGCATTGCGGAATCATTAATAGAATAACGAAAAATGCGCTGGTTTGTTTAACCTTCGAGGTACTTTAAGCCAGATTTTGTAGTCTCTCGGTCGTTTTGGGACAAATCGACCATAGAAAAATGATACACCTGCTGTCAATCGATGTCAATCTATCCACCTGTCATTGCGACCCCGAGCGCAGCGAGGGGGTGGCAATCTCGGTAGAAGGGCAACATGTAGCTATAGGGAGTGGGAAGTTTGGGATTTTGGATTTTGGCCTTTGGATTTGTTTAGAATTTGGAGCTTAGGATTTAGTATTTCTCAAAAATGTAGGGACAGGGCTTTAGCCCTGTCCGAGGTGGACGGGCGGACAGACCTGAAGGTCTGTCCCTACAAGTTTGGGTTTGTTTAGAATTTGGAGTTTAGGATTTAGTATTTCTCAAAAATGTAGGGACAGGGCTTTAGCCCTGTCCCAGGCGGACGGGCGGACAGACCTGAAGGTCTGTCCCTACAAGTTTGGCTTTGTTTGGTATTTGGTGCTTGGGATTTATGATTTACAAAGCTGTAGCCACAACGAAATCAAAGATTAAAAGTCAAAAATCAAAATGACAGATGAAAATGCAAAAATTGTTTCCTCTTCAGAGGCGGACACCCAGTGCAAACTTGACAAACTAGCCATTCGGATTATTTTTTGACCTTTGATTTG
>VGOP01000018.1 GCA_016875875.1 Chloroflexota bacterium
ACAATATCCCGATAGGCATTATCAGCAATCTGCTCACAAAATTCCACATCCTCTATCTGCCTTATAACATCAGTGATATTGCTCCAGTCCTTCTTAATTTCAATATAATGCACTCCTGGCTTGAGTACGCCACCATATTCGCCTTCTACAAGAGCCTGACATGTCCGTGTCATACAGGCGTCAAAATGGCGTGGTGATAATGCAGAATAAGTGAGATTCCCATCCATGCCGGGGAAGCAAGCCTTTTCTACTTCTTCAAAACTAGCTCTATGATGCTCATTAACATACTGATCAACCTTTTCCTTTATGCTACCATCAGGGTCGTGAAGGCTAGCTCCGCCTTCACAACTTAAAACTACCCGGCATTCACATAAAAATTTATACCAATCATCGCCGAAAAGAATATCTTTATAATCACTCGACAAATCAAGCTTAAGATTATGTTGAACAGGAGCATTAAGGAACCTCTCCACAAGTTGTTGTTTTATCATTCCCTGTCTTCCGAGCCAGTAGGGCGGCTTATATACCCTGTAGCCGATATCAATTGCCCTTGATTTGCGGCTTTGATATGAGCCTTTTAGTTTTTCCAAGACAACTTCATCAATATATCCAGTAAGCACGGCCTTGTAGTGCTCTAACCCAGATTTATCTTGCGGATAAACCTTTTGCCACTCCGACTCTGAAAGCAGTGTGAAAACAGTTTTAATATTGCAATTGGAGAAAAATTCGTTCATCCTTTCAGAACACCTATATTCATCTTGAGGCATGGCTACTTTATAACCTTTTAACGTTTTCAGCCCATCTCTTAAAAAGGTTTTGTACCGTGCGGATTTCCAAAATCTTACATTTGAGTCGAAAAAAGTAAAATGATAAACAATTAAATCAAAATTAATCTTCGCGATATATCTGGGCATGCCATAAGCAACATTCAAGTAGTAACATTGAGCATCAGAGTATCTCTTAAACGAATACAGATGCTCATTTATGGTACTTTTGCCACTTTTAGTCAATAAGTCATAGATAACAAGAACTTTCATATAGCCAAAGCCCTATTCATTTCAGGCTAATTGATGTTTCTTTACGACGACATTAATCTCAATCGGATTGTAAAATTTACTTGCAAGACCTTTATAGACTGTCTTATTAACATACTTAATACAATAGATTAACGCACTTAGTGAAATCTTGATAAAAACTGGAAGGGCATATTTGAAGCGCATGTAATCCGTGCCATAACCTATGGTTTTGTACTGAAGCACTTCGCACCCAAAAACTTTTTGGAACAGCAGTTTTAATGAGTGCTCGTCAAAGTTTCTTATATGAACAAATTTGTATGGATAATCATCAGACAGGTAGACGCTCAGATTCTCACGGTAAGGGACTCTAACGATAAGAATACCGTTTCTTTTTAGAACGGACAAGATTTTGGCACAGGCAAGATTCAAATCAAGGACGTGCTCTAGAACGTCGGTACATACAACCACATCGAAGAAATTTTCCTTATATGGCATATCCTCGACAAGGGAATAACAGACGTTAACCCCCTTGCCTTGGGCAATCTTGAGGTAGTCCATGCTGATATCCATCCCATATTTCTCAAAGGATGTAGGCAAAGGAGCAAATAAACGCCCTAGTCCGACACCTACGTCCAAAATTACACATCTACTTTTGCCCGCTGAATATTTTAAGATTAGTTCCTTCGTCGAGTTCTCTAATTCAACCCAGAGGTCTTCCTGTATGAATGGATTGGTTCCAGTTTTATGCATTTCTGCTATGTGGTCAAGCGAAATCATTTCATAATTTGCGGTATATTCATTAGCTTCTGAGAAAACAGGTATGCTGTCTACGAACCTCAAAGGAGGGATTTTATAGATATCAGTTAGTTTTTTTTCCATAACCGTTACTCAATTCTGCAAGTGGCAATCATCGCTTTTGGCTCGCTCTTCTATTTTTTGCTCTGGCCTAACGACATTCTCCTGTTTGCCTGCTGACGGTTTTGACATGGCAGCAAATTCCTTCATCCAGAGTTTGACATTTACACCAGCCAATATCTCCCGTATAAGCCTTCGGTCTTCCCGGGAAAAAACCTTCAGCAGGAGGAGGCCTACTCCAAAAACAGCCGTTCCGGCGATTGCAGAGAGGACAATGCTCAAGGCGCTACCAATCTCAATAAAATTCAGGCAGAAAGCCATTAAAGCAGCCGACAACACAACTTTAGCTAGGAATTTAATATCTATTGTATAGTTAACAATCCTCCTCGCCCAGACAGTCACGATGGCTGCCAGCACAAAGTACGATACAAGCGTTGAAATAGCTGCTCCTATTACACCAACTCTGGGGATTAAGGCCAAATTCATGACAATATTGGTGAGTGCGGCTACTGCTATCATCAGTGGTAGCCATTTGGTCTGCTTAGCTACAACGACCATATAGACGTTTATCATATATATTCCCTGCAATATTATGCCCAATGATATCAAGAAAACCAGAACTCCTCCAACCGCATACTCATAAGTAGTGAGTATATTGAGTAATGGCTGGGATAGTATGTATAGACCAACTGAGCCGGGAATGGCGAGAACTAAAAAGAGTTTCATCGAATATTCGAGGTGGCTTCTTACCCTCGATGTCTCATTCTGGTCCCAGAATCTTGACAGGATGGGGAAAAGAATAAAGCAAATAGGCGAATAGAACAACTGCGTAATGTTTGCCAAGTTGTAAGATGCGGAGTAGATTCCTGCCTGTGATAGATTGGCAAGATGGGTGATGAAATATCGATCACTGGAGTCTATTATCCAGAATAACAGCAGGCTTGGTATCAAAGGTACACTGAAAGCCAAAAAGTATGACATTCCCTTAAAATTCGGCTTGGGAAAACCTAATTCCCTGCTTATCACAGCCAAATTTATAACCATAAAAAACGCCTGCGCAATTATCAGGCTACTAATAACCCACCAAAGGTTACACCCTGCCGTTGCCAGTGTAATTATTAATGTCATTGAGGCTAAAGAAATGGCTAGCTGGATAGCTGAAAGCATCTTTATCTTTCCTCTGGCTACTAGATATGAGGCAGAAAGGGAAAACGTGGCATTTACCAAGGCCCAAAGGAAAGTGAGGGGAACAAATAGAGCGTACTGAGGACTGGCAAAAAGAAGCAGAGACAGGTTTTGCCTGAGGAGCACTGAGATAAGAAGTACGAGGCAGGCAAAGGTAAAAACAGTCCAGTACATGGCGCTGAAAGCGTGCCGCCTCTTCTCCCTGTTTTCTTCCCCCGCCAGAAATCTCTGAACAGCAGTTCCTAACCCAAGGGCTAAGATCATAGTTAGCAATGCCACCGTCACATTTGTCTGTGCCCATATACCATAAATCTCTACACTGTAAGACTTGGTAAGGGCCGGTAAGACTATTATGCCGACCGAAGATATAAGCGCCTGGGATAAAGCCACCCAGATGACGTCACTGCCGAATTTCTGGGCTTCAGTGGCAGTTTGGAAATTCATCTTCATGCTTATACTTGCTTTTTAGACACCTCTATATCGGATGGCAACTTACTACAAGTCGCCATGGTTTCCTCGTAAACGAATTATTTTGCTGAGGCGATAGCCAGTGATTAGGCACTGTTTCAACGCGCCAATACCTCTATAATCCTTTTTGCCGTTCTGCCGTCCCAGATTTCGGGGCATTTTCCTTTCTTGCTTTTTCCATCGAGAATCTTGAAGGCCTCCTTAGTCAACTTTCGGCTATTGTTACCAACTAGGGTATTTGTACCTTATTGTGAGTTATAGTCCATACTGGGGAGCCTAACACAGTAAAACAGGGAACACCCAAGACCCTGGTCTCTACCTGGATGCCACCGGAGTCAGTGATAATGAGTAGAGTGCTCATTAAAAGTGTTTCTATCTTTTTTGCTCACTAGGTGATAGGTAACTGGTATTTTCATAAAGCTAAATGCGGATTCCTCATCAAATTTGCCAACTTACTTCATGACAACACAATTATTAGCACAGGAATTGAGAATGATCTCACGAGATTTCGTGTCTTCTCATAATTCTTATTCTTGACTTAACAGTGCTTTTTCTCCAGCAAATCACGATAAATCTTATCCATCCTCCTAGCTCCGGCTTCGGCAGAGTGCCATTTGACTGCGAACTCGCGGCTATGCCGTCCGATTTCCTTTCGCTTTGCAGGATGTTCGATCAGATCTTTGATGACATCATATACAGTCGACGGTGTAGCGCTGATCACCGGTAGTTCATCCACGTAATCTGGAATTTCCCGTCGCATACTTTCCAGCCATTCGGGCCGAAGGTAACACACCGCTGGTTTGCCCAGCATCATTGCCTCTCTAACATTGGCACCGAAGAAGCCATAGGTAAGCATGTCCACCACGATATCTGCCTGTGCCTGGTAGTAGCGTACCTCTTTGTTGGGGATATCCTTTGCGAAAATTAACTCAACAGGATACCCTTCAGCCTTGAGGCGTTCAATCAGCGGTAGATAAATATGCGTGCTCTTAAGGTTGTGCTGCGTAGATGCATCGGTGCGCAGGTCGTAATTTCCCACAGAATGATATATCTTGAGCATGCCAGGAGGATAAGAAAGACGATATTTGGGGGGGATGGGTAAATCCGGGCGCCAGACCCCCGGGTCGAGGCAGTAGAATTCCGGTACTTCGTGTACCCGTGGGTCGTTATTGTAGTCCTTGCGGTTGCCGCCCAAGAGGCAGTGGTAATCCGCCAGGCTGTTGCGAAATTTGCCCCATGTTAGATTGAGCTGGTCGCTGCATACGGAAGGAATGTCCCGCCAGGGGCAAATGTCACATACCGGCTCAGGTCCTGGCCAGGACCGGAAAGAACTCTGGGAGACGCCGTCGAGGCAGCCATTATTGGTGTAGACTATTTTTTTACCCAGTTTTTTTAGCAGCCGTACCTCCGTGTACGGGGGAAACCCCAAACACCTAAACAGAAAGCTTAGCGGGGCCCCGAATATCATGCCGTGTGCGTTGCTGAAATGGAAGATATCATAGCGTGCCAGCGCTGCCAGATAGAACGCCATCTGCCTAACAAGGTCAGCCAAGTGAGAACCATACGCGACCTTGAAATCCTCGCCGTGGTAAAAGCCCTGTGAGCTTGAGGTGGCATCCCAGTTAAGAACATCCGCGCGCCAGCCTAGCTTCCTCAGCTCGCGGCTCAGATACCAAGCGTTGTAGTAACACTGGCCGGCGAAAAGTACTCGGCCACGGTATTTCCCGGCCTTTTTAGTGAACAGTTGCTTTATTCTCCATTAAATAAATTAGCTTGTGCATTATATTATATCATGGCTCAGGTGATGTAATATAAGCAGCAGCTCTCTGCAGAACTGGCTTGAATTCCCGCAGGCTGAGGGGGATAAAAATCCCTGCGAACACTGCCAGGAGAATCAACGATGACCACATATAGCTCCAGCCCAGCCTTGCGGCAATGGTGGCTCCGGTTGTTAGTACCAGCGTCAGTAGCAGACACTCGAAAAAGAACCTGCTGGAAAGGTTAGGGATAGGATTGATTCGCATCACCATCCAACGTGCTCCTAGCGACATGACCAGATAGGAGAGCAATGTCGTCAGTGCCGCGGCTTCTCGTCCTATTACTGGTATCAATAGGAAGTTGCCTAAAATGGTTACGGCGGCGGCTGAAAGCTCGAGATAGAGTTGCCAGGTGGTCTTGTTTTTTATCTGAACTCCTATCAGGAAAATGATGTAGGGTCCCTTGAGCATGTAAGCCAAGGCAATCCATGGTACAACAGTGTATGCCTGGTAGAATGACTCCGTCGTGAACAGACGAAGAAGGAGAGGCGAAGCTGCCGCTAGCACGATAACACAAGCCGCGCCGATAAAGGTGTAAGCCTTCAATACTCCGTTGCACAGGGATTGCCCCTCGCCCTGCTGGCTATGTCTGAAATAGTAGGGTGGCCACGCCGAACTGAAGCCATTCACCAAAATCATTATGATAAGGCCAAAATTATAACCTATATTGTATAGTCCCACCTCTGAAAGTGGCAAAAATGCCTTGAGGAAATATTGACCTGACCAATCAATGATAAGAAAAGCCAGCAGCGCTGCCACTAGCGGCAGGCTGAACAACAGCTCCTTCTTCAAAATGTCCAACGAAAATGCCGGCTTGAAGCGCAGTATGCTGAGTACTAGTACCGGCACCAGCATAATCAGCGAAGTAATCAGTCCAGCTTCTACCGCTCCCGTCACGCCGCGGTGAAGGTATGCCACCATGAAAAGCCCGCTGCCGATGCCCACAAGGACGGTGGCAATGTTGATTATGTTGACCATCATGGCTCTTTCTTGGAAGACCATGATAGTCTGACCAATGCCGGACAGGTTGCTTATGAAAACGGTCGCCAGTGTCAGGATAACCAGGTAAGTGTATTGTTCAGAACCGAATAGCAGGGTAGAAATTTGCCGAGCTGCCAGCGCCGCCGCTGTTAGCAGGATCAATGAAAACGCGGTGACAAGCAGCACCGGCGACCAGACCACTTTATCTAGCGTCGTGTCTTCTTTCTCTGCATAATAGAAGTAGCGTCCCATGCCGTTGGTGATGGCACACATGGTTATTGTCCCCATGATTACGGACGTTATACCCAACAGGGCTGTGATGCCATAGTCTCCCGGGCTTAGATAGCGTGTGTAGATGGGCAGCAAAAGCACGCCCATCAACCGCTGGATGACGCCACCAAAGCCATACGTCATAGTATTCATGACCAGGTGGTACAGGGGATGGCTGGTAAGCGCGCGAAAGGCAGGACGTATTTGAATTGCCATTCTCTATATCATACAGAGGTTGAGGTGGTGCCGACAAGCATGGCTCGCACGCCTTCAAAGCCCACGTTCATCAAGGCATCGATGATGGAGAGCCCCGGTATAAACGTGCTGGTGTTGCACTGTGAATAGACAGGGTGCTTGAAGTCTTGATAAATAAGTTCAATGTTGGCGGCTGCGAACTTATTGTCTTCTTGATATCCATCCGCACCACCGCCACAAAGGTAAGCCGTGCCATCTACCGCATGGGTCATGGATATCAGCAGGTCAGTTGCTGTCCCCTCGGCATCCAGTGTTGAAGCATCAATCAACTTTGATGTATTCAACCCTACCGCTGCGGTTATAGCAAGGATGGCGGCTTTATTATAGTCTGCAAGTTTGTCGGTCGGGTTGTTAACCATATCCTCAAACAAGGGGAATACCTGCTCAAAGAAAGGCGCACGCCCATAACTTGCCTTTACCGTTCTCAGCAGCTTTTCCCGCCACGGCGTGCTGTTGTCTATCTGCATTTCCCTAATAAGGCGTGTGCCGTGGAACGAGCGCACTACGGGCATGGTGACCCAAGCAGCCTGTCCGCTGACTGCCAATTGCACACGGTTTATCCAGCCCCCACCTTTCTTGGGAAACTGCACATTGTCCATCAAGACAAACATATCTGCTTGAGCAATCTTGTCAAAATAGCCCAGCCAGGGAAAGAAGGTGGGCTGGTGGATTGCCACCATCTTCCTAAGTGACATGCTCCTCCTGCAGGATACCCATCACTACTACATCCACATAGCGGCTGTCGATGTATGCAGCCTGCCGCAGCAAGCCCTCGCACGCAAAGCCAACCTTCTCATAGGTACGTAGGGCTGCAGCATTGGTGGCAAAAACGTGCAAGTACACTCGGTTCAGGTTCAGGTCCTTGAAGGCAAAATCCAGGAGCAAGCGCACTGCCTCGGTGCCATACCCATGCCCGCGTTCCGCCACCTCGCCCAGACGTATCTGCAACTCTGCGCTGCGGTGGATGTGGTCGATGCTGTGTAGCTGGCATGTGCCAATCAGTTTGTTGCTTTTCAGGAGGCGGATACCAAAGATGACAATATCGTTACGATTCTGCATAGACTCGAACCAGGCTTTATGCTGCCCTTCGTGCACTGGCTTATAGGGTGCGTTGAACAGCACCTGCTCGCGGTCATTGATCCATGCGGCTAGTGTGGGTAGATCGTCCACAGTGAGAGAAGTTAGCGCCACGTTCTCTGACCTTGGCATTTAATCACCTACTACGCGCTGATGAGAGTTAGGAACGACATGAAAAGAATCAGGAATTCTATACAAACTTGGTTTAGCGAACATTTTCTCTACCTGCTCTGGCTAATATATCATCGTACCACTGGTGCTGTCGCGCCGCGCGGCCTTCAATACACCGTGTAACACGTAACCGGGGGCTCATCGGCTCCGGTGTCCACATTTCCGGGTGAGTAAGCACGTGCAGTCTTTCATCCTCTGCAGCCTCAAGCAGGTCTTTGAGCCTAAGGAAGCGCCAGTAGCCGTTTGAGTCTGAACAATAGCGGTAATTATTCTTTATATACTGGCCACAAGCGTTTATCATTCCGCCTACTTCGTCTGCATCAATGCTTGACCAATTACTCAGTTCGGGGATATGTATGGAAAAGGCAGACACCTTGGTTTTGAAAACACGCTGCATGGTGCGCCGCTCAAACTCCATCTGTTTTAAGACTTCAGTACGGCTGTTTAGGAAGGCAGAATAAAACTGCGGGTCGAAGTGTAATCCCAGTATATGGCCTAGGGCTTGTATTTTAGATATTCGTTCAACCACTTCATCCTCAAGCGCGTTATAGAACTTGCTGTGCAGATGTATGAAATAAGTTGCTTGTACCCCTTCTTCAGCTTCAATTTGAGCCAGCCGATGTGCACGGTGGGCGGAGAAATCAACATCGTGGCGCCATAGGCATAGTCTTCCCCGCTTTCGGTAATCCATAAAGGGAATCAATTCCCAGCTGGCTTTTGCCAGGCGAAGTAGCTTGCGATATTCAGGTTCGGTGAAATCTTCAAAATGGTAATCCATGTTTTCTCTAATTATACTATCTTTTATTAAATCATTTTGACTCGTGCCTACTTTGTAATTTTTAAGCGGTAAAAATAGTTTGTACGATAGTTATCCACTGCATAAACTTCGGTTTGCACCACGGTCAAGCCACATGTTGTGGCAAGGTCAGTAAACATCTTGGTGCTTAGTCGCTTGATATGAAACGAGTCCTCGGCTAAGTCGGGCTTCTGCAGTCGGCGGTACCACTCGTGTGACACTGCAGGCTCGGGTGTGCTCGGGCTCTTTTCTCCTATCCATATATCAATTTCACCGGAGGATTTGCATACTCTCGCTGCTGCCCTTAATGCGGCAACAGGGTCCACAAAATGGTCCAAAGAGGTGCCGAAAAGGACATAGTCAAACGCATTAGCACGAAAGGGTAGGAATTCGGCCAACGCCCTGAGCCTGATAAAATCACCGGGGGTATCTTCTATCAGCGGGTCAACACCTACATACGTTACTTGTGGAGAGCGTCTGAAGTATGAGGGCCAGGGTTGGGGTCCACAGCCAACATCCAAGACAAGTCCACTGCAATTGCAGAAAGAGGCGAAACGGTGGCAATCTTCACGTTCGCCTACAGCCAAATTATGTTCGGGATCTGACTGATAAGCTACCAGGGCGTTAGCTTGCACCTGTTGCCAAGTTCGCCACACCGGGGATGTCCACTCAATAATGGTGGGGATGAAATTCCAAACGTAATTTCCCTTGATGAACGTTGAGCTGCAGTTGCTACATACAGCTTGGGTGTCCGCATCCTTAATTAATAAACCAGCACTGCAAACAGGGCAAGCAATAACACTAGGTAAAATATTATGCTCGTCCACGTGTGTCATCTAATCTATTTTATTCGTACGAAATGTTTAGCCAACTGATTTTTTATTTTGAAAGATCATACTATTTCAATCTAATGATGGAGAGGTGGCTATTAGATTTTCCTCCCTCGTGCTGATATTCCGCTCTCCGGATTTAATATCTGGATATCACTTAGTCCAACCTCGGTGAACCATCGTTTTACCTCGGCTTCAGTATGCCTGTGCGCATCTACTGGGGAATACCAGTCAAAATTAACCGAAACGTTTTCCTCTGGAGTGAAGGCTTCATTATAGAAGCACTTAAACATATTATAATAGATAAAACGTTGAAGGTCATACCTTCCTTTCTTGAAGGACAGAAGTTCTATATCGTCAGGTATTTCTATCTCGCAGCGTGCCTTTGCCAGATTTTCACCAAGCTTTGCCATCTTGGTACAGAATTCCCAGCACTCGGTTTGAGACATCTTTGTCGTCCTTGAGCGTATGAAATCATCGCAAAACTCCCTAATAGGACCACCTTTCTTATAAATTCTGATGGCAATCTCTCCGCCTCTGGCCAAAAAGGGAATGATGGAGAGAAAAGCCCGCTTTGTATCAGGCGTATGATGCAGTACACCATCGCTTATAATGAAATCAAAGCTTTCTTTTGTGAAAGGCAAGGCAAAGAGGTCAGCCTGGATTACTGTTACATTTGGTATTTTTTTGATATTTTTAAAAGCATGCTCCACAGATGAAGTAAGGTCTACTCCTATAACTCGCCCTTTTGTATGTTCCGCCATCATCTTCAATTTCTGACCTGACCCAATTCCTACTTCAAGGATAGCTCTCTTGAAAGAAATAAAGGAGTATAATTCATCTGTGGAATCTAACCCTAGCTTCTGTGCCATCCATTTATCATAGAAAGCCTGCTTCCTTTCATCATGGATACCGAAGTCAGGAAACTTGTCCCAGATAGTTGAAAATGTTTCCCGAACCTGTTTAGTTGTAGTAGTTCGTCGCAAGTCATGAGCTTTAGAATATTTTCTAGTTACCTGCTTATATTGTAACAAAAAGTCTGTGTAGTCTCCCCTGTGTTCTCCCCAGAGCATCCTAGGAACGCCATCTATTATTGGATACCAACGCTTACAGCGACATGAAAATATTCCTTCATGTATTTCGGCATCTGAGCTTTCAAACACCTCGGTTTTCAGTTCATTCCCACATACGGGACAAGCTAATATATCGGGCAGCCATTTTTTCATGAGTTTAATCTATTCCGAACATATATTTGGCCATCATTAAAGGATTCTTTTATATCATTCTAAATGGCATTCTCCATTCAGCTAGGCATCCATTGCTGCCGAATTCAGAAAAATCCTATTCCACCACTCAAAGCTCAAGAGCGACCAGATGAACAGGCGATGGTTGGACTTTCCTGATATGTGTTCTTCTAACCGCCTCTGGACATAGTCAGGATTGAGATAGTCATAAATCCGTGCCTTCGGGTCTAATAACAGTTGTTTTATATAGTCAATACTTTCACCACGGAACCAGGAGGCATCGGGGGCGCTGAATCCCTGTTTTCCCCTTTCTAGTATCTCCTTTGGCATCAACTCACGCATTGCCTGGCGCAAAACCTTCTTGCCATCTCTGATTGTTTGATAATATTTACCAATCGCATCGTCTTCATCCATAGCCAGTATCTTGTCCAAGTTGCTCAACTTAAATGACACTGGCAGCTTCAAGGCAAAATCAACAAGGTCATTATCAAGAAAAGGCACACGCGTCTCTAGCGAGTGAGCCATGCTGATTTTATCCTCAACTACAAAAAGCCCGTGGAGAAACGTTTTGATTTCAAGGTACATTGACCCGTTTATGTAATCCTCATTAGTCCGGGGGTCAGCATTGTTTTGGGCAAATATTGAGCTGAAAATATCAAAAGTGGGATGCCCTTTGACTTCTTGATAGACTTCGGGCTTTAAAAAGTCGCTCTTGTCTTCATCAGCCACCAAACGTTGCCAGTAGTCATAATATCTCCTCAAATAGTCAGACATGTCCTTCGGGTTGATACCTCGATAATATCGCCAGGGATAGCCACCGAATAGCTCATCGCCACCTGCTCCTGATAGCACTACTTTAACAAATTTTCCGGCTAACCTAGCTGCATAGTAGTTAGGATATGATTGTCCCATTCTGAGGTCTTCCAAGTGCCATATAAGCTCGGGTGTGACATGCTCCATGTCCCCGGCATGTAGCACCACTTCATAATGTTCAGATTTGAGGAGATTTGCCAGAAACTCAGCGAATTGTCTTTCATCATAGCCCAATTCCAATCCTGAAGCCGATGAAAGGTCAAAGCCACAGGTAAAAGTCGATATCCTACCGAGGTGCTTCCTAGCAATAGCAGTTATACTACCGGTATCCATGCCTCCACTCAAATAGCTGCCAACGGGAACATCGCTGACAAGTTGCCTGGTGACTGCTTGTATAAACAGATGACGAATTTCCTCTGCTGCCTTTGCTTGTGATAGTTTAAACCCATCGGGAGAGAACTTGTAATCCCAATACTGGGTAATCTGCAAATTGGCTGGCTGCACCAAACTCAGGTTAAGCTCCGCATAGCTACCAGGCGGTAACAGTCTTATATCCTTGAACAATGTCCGATTGGTGAAGATGTTTTGAAAAGTAAAGTACTCGTTTAAAGCCTCCAAATCTATTTCTGCTTTTACGAGGCCGCTTTGCAGAATAGACTTTATCTCTGAGGCAAAAGCCAATATGCCGTCTTTGAAATAGTAATAGAGCGGTTTAATACCATACCTGTCACGGACTAAGAACAGCTTGCCTCTCTGATTATCCCATAGCGAAAAAGCAAACATACCGTTAAACTTGTGAATGCAGTTGATTCCCCAATGTTTGTAGCTATTGATAATGACCTCAGTATCGGAATTAGAAAAAAATTCGTAACCGGCGTTCTCCAATTCGGCTCTCAATTCCTTGAAGTTATAAACCTCGCCATTATAGGTAATCCAGATACTTTTGTTCCGGTCTGACATGGGCTGATGGGCTTTTGGCGTTAGGTCGATGACAGCCAAACGCCTATGTCCTAAAGCCAGGTGCCAGCGGTTGTCTTCAATTTCCCGCTTGGCATAGTCACTTTCAATGGATGTCAGGTGGACGTTCTTGTGCTTGAAATCGTTGTCGGTCAGCTCAATCCTGAGGTTCCCTGATTTCTCTCGGCCATTGCCCAGAGAGACGAGGACATAACCAGCATCATCTGGGCCACGATAAGCAACCACATCGCACATGGATTTTATACTATATGGCTCGATAGGCCGCCTGTTTAAACTTACAATGCCAGCTATACCGCACATCTTATAGAGACCTTAACCAATTTATATAATTTCTTATACCTTGCTCTAAGCTATATTCTGGTCTAAATCCAAATGTTCTCTTTGCTTTCTCAGAAGATAATTTCATCCGTCTTATGTCTCCATCAACCTTACCGTCCCTGTTGGGTTTCATACACTTACCAAGAGTCTGGCATGTAATCGCGTAAATTTGATTGACCGAAATCTCAGTGTTAGTCCCAAGAATGAATACCTCTTCATTGGTGTCAGCAGACTCAAATGCTTTTACTAAACCTTGGACAACATCTTTAACATAAATCAGGTCACGCGTCTGTTCCCCATCCCAGTAAATAGTAGGTGGTTCACCTCTTAAGATCTTGGTGGCGAACTCAGGTATTACAGGTCTCCACTCAGGCTTTGTCCTTTGCCGTTCTCCATACACAGTAGCCAGTCTGCATATTGCAATAGGTATCCCATAGATGCGGCAATATATCTTCATATAATATTCAGAAACCAATTTGTTGGCATCATAAGGTGTGCTTGGTTTATCAGGATGTTTTTCATCTATCGGCAGATATTCCGGGTCACCATAAATCCCACTATTACTTGTGAACACAACCTTGGAATCATTTAATCTGGCTAGCTCCAGGATATTGAGCGTCCCTTTAGCATTAACTTCCAAATCCCTGTACGGATTCTGCAAACTCAACGAGCGCGGATGACATGCCAAATGAAAAATGCCATCAAATCTATAAGCGGCAAGTACTTTTTTAAGTTGCGCGAAGGATACAGAAATATCGTGTTTCAACACGGTCACTTTGTCTTTAACATTTTCTAAATTTGCCATAATCCCATTGCTGAAATCATCTATAATAACAACGGTTACACCGTCATTCAGTAGCCTCTCGGTCAAATGTGAACCAACAAACCCCGCACCACCAACTATCAGAATAATCTTTCCATGTTCAGCCATCCGGTGGCAAACCTCCTATGAGCTTCTATACATACTTATCACAAGTGTGCATTTCTAGACTTTCAAATTAGCCTTACATTTCAAAGTCAGTATCGCCACAATTCTCTCGGCAGCCTTCCCATCCCAGAGGGCGGGAGATTTGGGTTCAGATTTAGATTTAGAGGTGAGAATTTTGAGAGCTTCCTCTACCAATTTCTGGCTATTTTTGCCGACCAAGGTGTTTGTACCTTGTCTGTGAGTTATAGTCCATACTGGGGAGCCTAGCACAGTTAAACAAGGGACACCCAAGACTGTGGTCTCTACCTGGATGCCACCGGAATCAGTGATGACGAACTTTGCGTTCATCTCCAAGTTGAGAAAGTTGAGGTAGCCGACGGGAGAAGTGATTAGTAATTGGTGATTAGTAATTGGTGATTGGAAGCTGAGTTCCTTAAGCATTTTCTGCGTTCGGGGATGGGCAGGAAAGACCACAGGTATTCTCTCCGATATTTTTGTAATAGCAATCATTATGTTCATTAAGCTATCTTTTTCGTCCACATTGCTGGGACGGTGCAGGGTTAGTAGTGCATAGCCCTTCTTTTTCAGCCTCAGCCGGCTTAGAGTGTCAAGGTGAGCAGTCATGTCCTTGCAGTGAAGCAAGCTATCCACCATGATGTTGCCAACACAAAATATTCTTTCAGTGGGAATGCCTTCTTTGCTCAAATTGTCATCGTCATACCCCGAAGTAGTGAATAGGTAATCGGAGACATGATCAGTGAGAAGCCGGTTTATCTCCTCCGGCATAGTTTTATCATAGGAGCGAAGTCCAGCCTCGACATGGGCTACAGGAATATGAAGTTTAACCGCAGCCAAAGCTGCAGCTAAGGTAGAGTTGACATCACCAAACACAATCACTAAGTCCGGTTTCTCTTTAAGCAGCACCTTTTCGAACTCAACCATTATTTTGCCTGTCTGCTCGGCATGTGTTCCTGAGCCAATTCCGAGATGGATGTCTGGCCGCGGAAGTTCCAGATCCTCGAAGAAAATCTGGGACATCTCGTAATCGTAATGCTGGCCAGTGTGAACGAGTATGGTTCCGATGTTCTTAGCCTTTGAAGCATTATTATACTTGCTAATTGCTCTGATAAGGGGAGCTACTTTCATAAAATTAGGCCGGGCACCGACAACTAAGATAATTTTCATTTGCTATAAGCCTCGATTGCCTTGGTGATTTTGTCTATATGCTCATCCCTCAGCTCAGGATATATTGGCACAGAAAGAACCTCTTCCTGAGCCTTTTCGCTTTCAGGGAAGCTGCCAGGTTTATAACCTAAGCTCCTGTAAACCTCCTGAAGATGCAAAGACAGTGGGTAATAAACTGCTGTGGCAATGCCATTGGAGCTGAGATAAGCTTGTAATGCATCACGATTTGGTCTCTGACTCTGAATCCGGATTGTGTAGTAATTAAAAACATGGTAGCTATCAGGTGCTATATTGGGTGGGGAGATACCATCTATTTGGCTAAACAGTTTCGTATAAAGCGACGCTTTTTGCTGCCTTAATCCAATCCATTTGTCCAGGTGTCTTAGCTTGACCCTGAGGATGGCTGCCTGGAGCTCATCAAGACGGCTATTGAAACCAGGCACGAGATGATAATATTTTATCTTGCTGCCGTGATTTCGAAGCACTGTTATCTTTTCGGCGATTTCAGGATTGTTGGTAATTACCATACCGCCATCACCGTAAGCACCCAAGACTTTGCTAGGGAAAAAGCTTAAACAACCTGCATCACCCAATGAGCCAACCTTTTTATCCTTGTATTTAGCTCCTAAAGCTTGCGCGCAATCTTCAATTACCCTGAGGTTGTATTTCCTGCTCAGTTCTAAGATGGGGTTCATGTTCGCTGGCTGGCCATAAAGATGGACGGGGAGAATAGCTCTGGTCTTTTTGGTGATTGTTGTCTCGATTTTTGCAGGGTCAATATTGTAGGTGTTCGGGTCTATATCTACAAAGACCGGTGTGGCACCACATTTGTTTATAGTCTCAGCGGTGGCAATAAAAGTAAACGGAGTGGTAATTACCTCATCCCCAGGCTTTATGTCGCAGGCAAGGAGAGCCAGCTGAAGGGCGTCAGTGCCAGAGGCAACACCAACAGCATAACCAGCACTTAAATAGCCGGCCATCTCCTTTTCAAAGGAACTAACCTCGTCACCGAGGATGAATTGACTGTTACGGATGACATTGGCAATGGCTTGGTCGATTTCGCCTTTGATGGAGAGATACTGAGCTTTGAGGTCAACCAGAGGAATTTTCATGGTCTAAAGGTCTTTTATAGTAGTACCCTTTTTATTTTCCTGCTTCTTGTATTTTTTACCACAACCGGAACATTTAGCCACGCCATTTGTGCCAAAATCGAGTTTCACTCCACATTCACAAGCCCAGCCTTGAACCTTAGCCGGGTTGCCATAGACGAGAGCGTGGTCAGGAACATCTTTGCTGACCACGGCTCCAGCCCCAACGAATGCATGACTACCTATAGCATTGCCACAGATGATGGTGGCATTTGCACCAATCGTAGCTCCTTTTTTGACTAATGTGGGCTTGAGTTCATGCTTACGTGATATCTGACTCCGTGGGTTGATTACATTAGTAAATACACAGGATGGCCCACAAAAAACCCCGTCCTCCAAAGTCACCCCCTCGAAAACGGATACATTATTCTCAATTTTCACATTGTCGCCTATTTTCACCACTCTACCGACAAAGACATTCTGCCCAATAACACAGTTCTTGCCTATCCTTACATCTGGCATGATATGGGAGAAATGCCAGATTTTGGTTCCATCTCCAATACTGCAGCCATTTTCCACGATGCTTGTTTCATGAATGAAGACGCTGTTAGTATCTTTGTTCAGATAGATGACTTTCCCTCTGTCTTCGAGAGACTGCTGGCAAGACGAAAGGATCCTGAGCACTTGTAATCCCTTATGCCCATCTACTTTTGGCTTTCTGCGTGACTGAATACAATCGAGGAAATCCTGGCATTCCAGCTTCAATGGCTCAGCCAATGGTACATCAATAGATTCTGGATTTTTCTGGCGAGGCACAGGCCTTCTATCGATCCAATCTATTTCATGGCTGTAAAGAAAAAGTTTTTCTTTGGGATTGGTGTCGTCGAATAAAGCCATTTTTTTGTCGCCGACCACTATCAATTTCTGCTCTTTGTAAGGATGAAGCCAACTGACAAAAATATGGGCTTTTATGCCATTCCTAAAGCCAAGTGTAGTCAGAGTAACATCGGCAATATCCTGATGAAGATAGTAGCCGCCATGGGCTGAAACCTCCAGAGGCATCTCACCGATGAGAAGGAGGATAATGGATATATCATGTGGAGCGAAGCTCCAGAGTATGTTCTCCTCAGTACGGAATTTACCCAGATTAAGACGGTTGGAGTAAATATAGTTGATTTTGCCCAGTTCACCGTTATCTATAAGCTCTTTGAGCTTGACAACAGCAGGATGATATTCGAGAAGGTGCCCCACAAGCAAGACCCTGTTATTTCTCTCTGCTAGTTCGACAAGTTCTTCTCCTTGCCCAACCTCAAGGGCTAGCGGTTTCTCGACCAAGACATCTTTTTCTAAAGAAAGAGCTTCTTTAGCTATAAGGTAATGAGAAACTGCCGGCGCAGCGATAACCACACCTCGGACTTCCTGATTGGCAAGAACCCTGTGATAATCTGTTTCGGCATTAACGTTGGGGTAGAGCGATGCAAAAGATTTGAGTATTTTGGGGTCCGTGTCACATATAGTATGCAGAGCGCCGAGCTCAGCGAAATTTCGAACCAGATTTTTCCCCCAATAGCCAGAACCAACCACGGCAATTTCACTTCTCACCGTTTATCCTCCCAACCTGACTATGTTGTTGCCCTTTAATGCCTTGGTAGCTCCCCGTGTGTCGAAAATTAACTTTGCCTGGGCAATCACTTCACCTATATTATAACAGCTATGGTCAGTAGCTATTACCACACAATCAGCCGAGGACAAGCTTTTCTTATTCAGCTCAGTCGAGGCGAGGCTGTTTTGAGGAAACTGTAGCTTTGGCACGTAGGGATCGTGATAACTTACATTAGCC
Organism: Chloroflexota bacterium; assembly: GCA_016875875.1. Taxonomy (NCBI): domain Bacteria; kingdom Bacillati; phylum Chloroflexota; species Chloroflexota bacterium. The sequence goes on from VGOP01000018.1 coordinate 18,116, forward strand.
CCCTTTTCACGGAGGAGCTGGAT
>VGOP01000019.1 GCA_016875875.1 Chloroflexota bacterium
CCAGCACCCAGAACCACGCTATACCTAACGCTACACTGGCGATGGCCGGTAGCTATACCTTGATTGTAAATGACGGCACCTGCACCTCAGATAACGCCACCACCTTAGTCACCGTTAACGCTAAGCCTACGGCTACCGCTTCTGGTACCACAACCGTCTGCATCGGCGGTACCATACAGCTCGTCGGCGGCCCAGGTGGTATGTCCTATGTCTGGACTGGCCCTAACGGCTTCTCCAGCACCGAGCAGTCGCCGTCTATACCTAACGCTACACCGGCTATGTCCGGTAGCTATACCTTAACCGTCACCGATGGCATCTGCAGCGACAATGCCAACGTATCAGTTAGTGTCATATCCTGTGGTGGTGGGGGTGGCGGCGGTGGCGGCGGCGACGGTAGTGGTATTAGCAGTACTTCCTCCGCCGGCGAATGCGCGCTAGTGCTGGAGGTGGACATGCTGGGTAAAATAACCACAGCCAGAATGACCTCAGAGGGAGTGCTGTGTGAAGACTGTCTGGCATTCGACCCTCCGAAGCAGAATAGCTGGGAGGCCAAGGCAGGAACGCAGCTACTTTGTGAAGGCAATTTGGTGCCAGAACTCATAAAAGTGACAGTGGCTGGCTCGTCACCACCATCTGGCACTACAGAAACAGTCGGGCCAATCTATGAGATCAATGCCTATCCTTCCAAAAACGACCCGATTCCATATCCGATCAATATCTCGCCACTATTCAGAATGGTTTTGACTTATGATCCTAATGAGCTACCCACGAATACCTCAGAGGTGATCCTCGCCTACGCATATGAGCCTAACCAGGGCTGGTTAGAGATGGCACCGGATATAGGTACCGTCGCTGAGATCGGCAAAACTCGCGGCACGCTAGACTACTTCACACCCAACACTTTGCTGGCTAAGCTGGCAGGGCTAACACCAGCCGGGTTTATGGCAAGCGACCTAGCTATCAGCCCAAGCCAAGCCCACCTAAATCAGAAAGTCACCATCAGCGTCAAGGTAACTAACACGAGCGGAACCAGTATAGATTACATTATGCAACTAAGAGTTGATGGCATAGTCAAATCAAGCAAACTGGTAAGCCTTGCTGACGGGGCAAGCCAGATAGTCAACTTCACCGTGACTAGTGAGACACTTGGAAAACACCTTGTTCAAGTAGCTGGCCTAAAGGGTGAATTTGTGGTAGTTGCGCCATTTAAGATTAACGGGTGGCTTATCGCTGGCATTATGGGCGTAATCCTGTTGATAATCACAGGGTTACTTATTTGGAGGAGACGGCTTGCAGACTAACAGCCTCTAAAATACATAGCCCTCTACTGCTTCGGGCAAGGCATAAAAGACTCACCCAGCATGTTTTATCTCCACCAATTGCTTCAGCTAAGCACCTTTAGAGCCACTACCATTCTGTTCCCTATATAATCCAACGGTATCTTACTTGTTGGACATCTCCAGCCACGCTATAATTAAACACGATGCGTTATCGGCGTTTGATAGCTAAGTTCGGCACTAACTTGCTCACAGGAGGCACTGGCCGCCTTGATTCTAGTATTATGTCCAGTCTCGTAGAGCAGGTGGCTCAGCTTCACCAGCAAGGTCACGAGATAATCATTGTGTCGTCCGGGGCCGTTGCCGCCGGCAGACAAAAATTAGGCCTGACCAAGGAATGCAAGGGTATCCCCTTCAAGCAAGTCCTGGCTTCGGTAGGACAAAGTCAACTAATGAATACTTACGAACAGCTCTTCAGTCAGCACAATATAGTCGTAGCTCAGGCGCTCCTGACCAAGTCTGACCTGATTGACCGCGCCGGTTATCTAAACGCCCGCAATACACTGTTAGCTTTGATTGAATTGCGCGTGATTTGCATCGTAAATGAGAACGACGTCGTCGCCACCGACGAACTCGGTGAACTCACCTTTGGAGATAATGACAATCTCTCAGCTATGGTAGCCAATCTGGTAGATGCCGACATTTTAGCACTGCTCACCGACATTGATGGCCTTTATACTGCTGATCCGCAGCGCGACCCCAAAGCCGAGCTTATCCCCAGGGTAGAGAGGATAGATGCCGAAATTGAACATCTGGCTGGCGATACTGCCAGCTCTTACAGTGTCGGCGGCATGATGACCAAACTCGAGGCTGCCAAACTAGCGACAGCTTCAGGCGTAACCGTGGTCATCGCCAACGGACGGAAGCCTGATGTCCTAACACAAATTGCACTCGAAAAAAACATCGGCACCATATTCCCTCCGCGGGCCAGCAAACTGGAGAGCAAGAAACGCTGGCTGCTGAGCGGGCTTGCCTCCAAGGGCAAATTGATGATCGACGATGGTGCTGTACTGGCCATTAAAAAGCAAAACCGCAGCCTGCTTCCCGCCGGGGTTGTCGGTGTGGAAGGTGAGTTCCAGCGTGGCGATGTTGTGGATATATTCGACTCAAAGGAGAACCATATTGGCTGTGGTATACCCAACTACAGTTCACATGACATTGCCACCATCAAAGGCGCCCACTCCGAAGAAATCTCAATCCTTCTCGGCTACGAATACGGAACCGAAATAATTCACCGGAACAATATGGTATTGGTATAAGGGGTGAAACATGAAATCTGCGGTCAACGAACTTGAAGAAAAGGGAGGGGCAGCTAAGGCAGCTTCTAGGAAGCTCGCCTTTCTATCCACCGAAGTCAAGAATAAAGCCCTGCTCGGCATCGCTGACGCCCTTATGGCCAAGCAGAATGACATTTTGTCCGCCAACAGCCATGACTATAAGGAATCCGAAACCTCAGGCATGAGCGCAGCTATGCTCGACAGGTTGATGCTGAATCCAAGCCGCCTTGAAGGTATGGCTCAGGACGTAAAAACTGTATCCGCTCTACCTGACCCAGTAGGTGAAATAATTGAAGAACGCATGCTGCCCAATGGCCTGCAGCTTAGCAAGAAGCGCATACCGCTTGGCGTCATCGGCGCCATTTATGAGAGCCGTCCAAACGTCACCGTGGACATCTCAGTCCTATGCCTTAAGTCGGGTAATGCCGTCATCCTCCGCGGCGGCAAGGAGGCACTCCACTCCAACCTGGCTCTAGCCAAGGTTGTTCAAGTAGCTGCATACAAAGCTGGCGTGCCACAAGGAGCGGTGCAGATTATAGAGTCAACGGACAGGGCACTTGTAGATGACATGCTTAAGATGAAAGACACCATAGACCTCATAATTCCTCGCGGTGGTGCCGGCCTGATTAAGTCTGTCGCTGAAAATGCCACCATGCCTGTGGTTACCGGCGGTATCGGTGTCTGTCATACCTACGTGGACAAAAGCGCTGATTTAAACAAGGCAGTGGCCATCGCCTATAACGCCAAGGTTCAGCGGCCGACTGTTTGTAACGCTCTGGATACCCTCCTGGTGCACATCGAAATCGCCCCACGGTGCTTGCCTCTAATTGCCCAGGAATGGGCAAAGGCTGGGGTGGAGATGCACTGCGATAAGCGCGCTTTATCTATTCTCGGGCCGATCCCCTCCCTCAAGCTTGTTCCAGCCAAAGATGAGGACTGGGGCAAGGAATTTCTAGCCCTTATTGCAGCTATTAAGATAGTCGATTCCCTGGAGGAGGCGCTAGAGCACATCGAGCGCTACGGCTCAGGGCATTCTGAGGCCATAGTTGCCGAGGATAAATCAGCAGCGGCACGCTTTCTCAACGAGGTGGATGCTGCCTGTGTCTATGCTAATGCCAGTACCCGCTTCACCGATGGCAGCCAGTTCGGCCTCGGCACTGAAATAGGCATAAGCACGCAAAAATTTCATGCCCGTGGCCCCATGGCGCTAAGGGAGCTGACCAGCTACAAGTGGGTTATTATCGGCAATGGGCACGTTCGCCCTTAATCCAGCTCGGCCAGAGCCGCTTCCTGGATTTTAAACAGCCGTTTAATTCCCTTCTCAGCAAAGGAAAGTAAATCATTGATGGTTTCCCTGGCGAAAGGCCGGTCCTCGGCTGTGCCCTGAATTTCCACAAACTCGCCCTTGTCAGTCATCACGACGTTGAAGTCAACTCCAGCCCGGTAGTCCTCCTCGTAGCAGAGATCCAAAAGCACATCTCTACCCACAATACCAACGCTGGTGGCGGCTACCGCACCCTTCAATGGAATAAATGACAATGTGCCCTGTTTTTTCAGATTATGCAACGCATGACACAAAGCTACATACCCCCCAGTTATAGCTGCAGTCCGAGTGCCACCATCGGCCTGCAATACATCGCAATCCACGGTGAAAGTCCTCTCGCCCAGAGCCGCTAGGTCAGTAATAGCCCTCAAGCTCCGCCCAATGAGACGCTGGATTTCTTGATTTCTACCGGCCATCCTCTCAGGAGAGATGCTGCGAGGAGTGCGAGTCAGCGTAGAACGGGGCAGCATGGCATATTCAGCAGTAACCCAGCCAGTGCCTTCGCCCTTAAGGAAATTGGGAACCCTGTCCTCCACACTCACAGCGCAGAGCACTCTGGTACGCCCCAGTTCTATCAACGCTGAGCCTTCAGCAAAAGCCTGGTAGCCCAGGCTAATGTTTATCGGGCGAAGCTCATCATTGGCGCGACCATCAACTCTTTTCATCATAAAACCCTTTTGCCTTACCTGCCATCAGCACAGTATAACATTGATTTCCGTGGCACAACAACGCCCCAATCACATATTTAGGTAGGTTGGAGCATCTGCTCCAACCTACTCGAAGGGAGAGAGTAAGGGCGAATTGACCTCTTACAGCAACCAATGTTACTATGTCTAACTACACTATTGGACGAAGTAAACCTCTGGGCATTAGGTGGCACGGGGTTAGTAGCTGGCCTACTGGGTTCAATGTTAGGAGTAGGCGGCGGTTTTCTCATCGTGCCAATACTCACCTTGGCTCTCCATTTACCAATCAAAGTGGCCATCGGCAGCAGCCTGGTGGCTATCGTCGCCAACTCATGCACCGCTGCCGGCATCTACACCAAAGCCCGATTAACAAATATAAAATTAGGACTGCTTCTGGAGACAGCAACCATCCCCGGGGCCATCATAGGCGGTTTTGCTGCCGCTGTCATCGCCCCCTCTGTATTAAGTGCCATTTTCGGACTTGCCCTCATTTATGCTGCCTATACTATGATTACACGCCAGCATTTCATGTCTGTTGACACTCAGCCCAACGACCATCTACATCTAGTTGAGCCCAGTAAAATTTCTGATAATTTATCTAGCTCACTAACGGATTCATATTATGACCAGAATCTGAACGAGGTTGTTACCTACAAAGTGACTCGTATACCAGCGGGGTTAGGAACCAGCTTCTTCGCCGGCATCCTTTCCAGCCTTCTCGGTGTAGGCGGCGGTATTGTAAACGTGCCTGTAATGCACCTGGTCATGGGGGTACCTATGAAAGCCGCCATCGCCACCAGCACCTTAATTATAACAATCACAGCTGCGGCTGGCGCTCTCATTTACCACTATCAAGGCCATATATACCCATTTATAATCGCCCCACTGGCCATAGGTATAGTTATAGGAGCCAGAATAGGTGTTGAATTAACACAAAGAGCCAAGGGACTAATGCTCAGACGCATATTCGGCGCCTTTCTGCTACTTATAGCCATACTGATGTTCCTCAAGACAGTCAATATAATTTAGAACTCAGGATAAAAATGAAGATTATGAAAAATAGGAATCTTGAAGAAAGCCGTTTAAAAAATTTAGTTAGTCTTACTTTCAAGCTGGGCATTGCGGCCTCCTTAGTGCTGATTGTCATCGGCCTTATTATCCTGCTCATTACCTCAGACGCTAAAGACATCCAGCCACTAGTCAGATTAGACCAGATACCAGCAGCTATTGTTATCAGTGCTGGAATCTTGCTCCTCTTGCTGACACCCATTATACAGGTCATCGTAGCTATCATTGTCTTCTCAATAGCCAAAAACAGGCTATTCATAGGTATCTCAGTAACAGTGCTATGCCTTGCTGCCATCAGTCTTGCTCTAGCGTTAACCTGAATTGACCAGCAGAGAAAGCTATGTTATGATTGCTTTAGATGTCAGCGCTTACCGAGCTGTACCAGGAAATCGAACGCTGCCAAGACTGTGAGCTAGGCAAACACCGCACCAGAGTAGTGCCCGGCGAAGGGCCAGAAAAGACCAGTCTACTTTTTATCGGCGAGGCACCCGGATGGCATGAAGACCAACAAGGGCGTCCCTTCGTTGGTCCAGCAGGAAAATACCTGGAGGAATTGTTAGCCTCTATCAATCTTAAACGCGAACAAGTCTACATCGCCAATGTTATTAAATGCCGCCCCCCGTCAAACCGAGACCCACTGCCCAACGAAATTCAAGCCTGCAGCAAATGGTTAACCCACCAGATAGAGCTAATCCGTCCAAAGATGATTGTTACCTTAGGTCGTTACTCAATGGCGAAATACTTTCCCAACCAGAGTATCAGCCAGGTTCATGGCAAAGCCAGAAAGCAAGATGATGTTATCTACTACGCAATGTATCACCCGGCAGCAGCCCTACATCAAGGAAGCCTGCGAAAGACTATCGAAACTGACATGGTCAAAATCCCCCAAATCTTAGCCCAGGCAGAGAAACTAACAGAAGCCGAAGCTGAGCCACAGCAGCTAAACCTGTTCTAGATCACAATCATGAGCAGACAGAAACTCAAGATAATCCCCTTAGGCGGATTAGGCGAAATCGGCAAGAATATGATGGCCATTGAGTTCGCCAATGACATCATCATAATCGACGCCGGACTTATGTTCCCCGAAGAGGACATGCTAGGAGTTGACCTGGTCATTCCAGACATAAATTACTTGCTGGAAAGACGAGAGAAGCTGCGAGGCATAATCATAACCCACGGTCACGAAGACCACGTCGGAGCTCTGCCTTACGTACTACCTCAACTCGATTTACCCGTTTACAGTGCCAAGCTCACCAAAGGCCTGGTCTCCGTCAAACTAAAAGAGCACCGGTACTCGAAAAAGGCCAATCTGCGCACGATTCAGCCCGGGGTTAAATTTACACTTGGCAACTTCAAAATAGAGCCCTTCTCCGTCTGCCACAGCATTCCCGATTCACTGGGATTTATTATTTACACGCCCATAGGTGTAGTGGTTCACAGCGGTGATTTCAAAATCGACTATACACCGGTCGATGGCAAACCTACCGAATTAGCCAAGCTCGCCCAATTAGGAACTCAAGGAGTCCTGCTCCTTCTCGCCGATTCAACCTATGCCGAGCTTCCAGGATACACTCCGTCAGAGACTGTAGTTGGTGAAACGCTGAAACGCATCATAGCTGAGGCTCCGGGAAGGGTAATCATCACTACCTTTGCTTCGCTTATCTCCCGCATTCAACAGGTGATTAACGCTGCTGCCCAACATAACCGGCATGTCTTTGTTATCGGTCGCAGCATGAAAGACACAGTGCGCATCGCCTCAGAGCTAGGTTATCTCAATTCTCCACCTGATGTCATGCGCCGCTTCGATGAAATCAGCCACTTCCCCCACAATAAGATTGTCCTTCTCACCACCGGCAGCCAGGGAGAACCGACTTCAGCTCTGGTACGCATTGCCAATCGGGACAACAACCAGGTCAAAATTATCCCCGGAGATACGGTAATAATGTCAGCCACGCCCGTCCCGGGCAATGAAGCGCTGGTTAACCGGACAGTTGATAACCTGTTTCGCCAGGGCGCTCATGTAGTTTATGAGAAGTTAGCTCAAGTACATGTTCACGGACATGGCAGCCAGGAGGAGCTAAAGCTTTTGCTCAGCTTGGTTAAGCCAAAGTTCTTCGTTCCAATCCACGGCGAATACCGTCATTTGAGCCTACACGCCAGGTTGGCTAAAACTATGGGCATGTCTGAAAGTAACATCTTCGTCCTAGAAAACGGAAACATACTCGAGCTGGACCGTGAAAAGGGCAGAATAGCCGGCAGACTGCCTACAGGCAATGTCTACGTAGACGGCCTGGTTATGGGAGACCTCGCCAGCGTCATTCTCCGCGACCGCAAGCTGCTATCCAGAGACGGGATTGTGGTGGTAATCATCGCTATCGACAAAGACAAGGGTAAGGTTGTAGGCCGCCCTGACATCGTATCAAGAGGCTTCGTGGATATGAAGGAAGGCGAAACAATACTGGAACAAGGACGAGACATGGTAAAAGCCGCTTTAGACCACAGCGGTGGGCGCCCGCTTGAATGGAGCTTCATCAACACCAAGGTCAAGGATACTTTGAGCAAGTTTTTCTACGAGCAAACCCGACGCCGCCCAATGATTCTCACCACAGCTGTCGAGGTATAGTTAGACTATGCCTAAAAAGAGAAAATTTACTAAAACTTCAGACAGCGGCAGAGGCAAAAAAAAGAAGAATTACCTGGGGCCGGTACTAAGGGTATTACTGCTGCTCATCGTCGCCGGACTCATATGGTGGTTCTGGCCACAGATAACCAATTGGGCTGTCAACACCTGGGAAAGCTTGCTTGAGCTTTTCGGAATTGGATTAGTATTAACAGCCATATTTCTGGGAATATTCCTCTGGATAATCATCAGTGGACGGTTCTCACTCTTCAGCAAGTACTGGAAATGGTGGCTTGGCGGAATTCCTCTAGCCTTAGCTGCCTGGGGAATATCAGCCTTTTTCAGCCCCGGCAGCGGCATCGTCAGCGAAGCAACGCTAGGTGGCAAAATCGGCAAGAGCATAATCGGCGATTCTTACACAGTAGGGGCATTACGGCTAGCTGGTCTAATCTTCCTTGGTATCTTGTTCCTAGCCCCACGGTGGGTCTGGCGCCTAATAACAAGCATATTCAAAGGCATAGGCAAGCTCTTCCAACTTCTCTGGCAAGCCATTAGCCAGGCCGGCCAGCGTCCTCCCAAAGTTAAACCTGAACCACCAATATCAAGAGAAATCGAATTTGGCAAGGTAGAAGCCAAAGAGGAACCGACACCGCCACCACCCATCACAGCACCACCAAAAGCCGCCGAGGTGCCCGTAACTGAAACATGGGAGCCGGGAAAGCACCAACCCGTGCTAACCGCCAGCGGCTGGCAATTACCACCGATAACCATATTAGATAAGCCCACAGAGGTGGAACTGAGCCAGAGCGAGATTGAGAAACGGGCACAGCTCATAGAAGAAGCTTTGGCCAGCTACGGCGTCGAGACCAAGGTAGTCCAGATAAATGTCGGCCCCACGGTAACTCAGTTCGGAGTCGAGCCCGGCTGGGACCGTAAATACAAGGAAGTCAAAGAACGTGATAGAGACGGCAATATTAAAGTCCGTACAGAGGAGGTATCAAAAACCAGAGTTAAAGTAGACCGCATCAGCGCGCTGGCCAGTGACCTGGCTCTAGCTCTAGCGGCATCGAGCATCAGAATCGAAGCTCCGGTACCCGGAAAATCAATAGTGGGTGTAGAAGTACCTAATACCACATTTGGCCTGGTGAACCTCAGAAGTGTAATCGAGAGCCCCGCCTTCCAGAAAGCTTATGCCAAATCGAAACTAGCCCTGGCTCTGGGCAAGGGCGCCGGCGGTGAAACAGTCGCCGCCGACCTGGCAAGGATGCCCCACCTGCTTATCGCCGGAGCCACCGGCAGCGGCAAGACCGCCTGCTTAAACTCCACTATCTGCTGCTTACTTATTCACAACACCCCAGACGACGTCCAGTTCATCATGATTGACCCCAAGCGAGTAGAGTTGGTCAATTTCAACACCCTGCCCCATCTGGTAGCCCCTGTGATTGTCGACGCTGAAAAAGCAGTGCTGGCACTGCGCTGGCTCAATCAGGAGATGGACAACCGCTACCAGAAGTTCGCCCAGGCCGGAGCACGCAACATCGAAGGCTACAATAAAAACCGGCAACCCGGGGAGACAATGCCATATATGGTGCTGGTCATAGATGAGCTGGCTGACTTGATGATGGCAGCCTTCGACGAGGTAGAACGCACGCTATGCCGCTTAGCCCAACTGGCACGAGCCACCGGCATCCATCTAATCGTGGCCACCCAACGGCCATCAGTCGATGTGGTCACCGGCCTTATCAAGGCCAATTTCCCCACCCGTATCAGCTTTGCACTCACCTCGCAGGTAGACTCACGCACCATCCTGGATGCTGCTGGAGCTGAGAAGCTGTTGGGCAGAGGCGATATGCTTTACATGCCCACAGATGCCAGCAAGCCAAAGCGACTTCAAGGAACTTTCATCTCAGATGCTGAGACTGAGAGAATAGTGTACTTCTGGGGCAACCAACGCCGGCCGGAGACAGAACCAATCAGATTTGAGGATATGAGCCAACTCGCCTCGGCGGAGAAAGGCGGCGAAGACTCCATGCTGGATGCTGCCAGACAGCTAGCCAAGGAACACAAATACATCTCCACTTCTTTTCTGCAACGCCGCCTCCGCATCGGCTATCCCAGAGCTGCCAGGCTCATGGAAAAGCTAGAAGAAGAAGGCTACAGCAGAGAACCCCGCGAACAGAACCCAACAACATGAAAAAGGTCGACGGACGGAACCTGATTTAAAATAACTACGAGAATAGAAAATGCCTAACTACCGAGCTAGCCAAAGCTTTGAAGCGGGCTTTAAAAGAGGTGCTATCTCTTTGACATTAGGCATTATCAATATGATACTGATTCTAGCATGCTTAGCATGGACAGTCACCCTGGTGGCAGTGTCACCCGTCGCTATCGTCGGTTTAATCTTTGGAGCCATAGGATTAAATTCAAGAGGGAAATACTTAGCTGTGACAGGAATAGTGTTGTGTTCATACGCTTTATTTGTATCATTGCTCATATGTACACTTCGGTGGATTTGACAAGTCAAAAACAGAAAAAAGGTCGACGGACAGAACCTGATTTAAGATACCTTCGCGAATAAAAAATGCCTCATTACCGAACTGGCCACAACGTTGAAGCGGGCTTAATAGAAGGCGCTATATCTTTGATATTAGGAATTATCGGCATTATACTGATTCTAGTATACGAAATATGGACACGCATGCTTTTGGCAACGCCACCGCTTGCTATCCTCGGTTTATACTTTGGAGTCATAGCATTAAATTCAACAGGGAAATACTTAGCTGTGATAGGAATGGCGGTGTGCTTACTTGCTTTAGCTGCATCGGTGTATATGCTTTGGGCTGGAGGTCTCCTTTATAATTTATAAACTATCATCGCTGAGGTTGCCCTTCTCATTGAAAAGCTGGAAAAAGTAAGCTACAAAAGGGAACACGGCGAATGGGCCATAGAAAATTAAAGCGGCTTCGAAAAGGTGCTGCCGTATCCGCTCGAACCAGTCAACATTGGGCTACAAAGGAGCATCCCATCAAGGCCGACTTTGATGTATAATGTAAATGTACGACAGATATGGGCATATCTAAACCAAGCGGGCTAATGAAAGTCAAAGGGGGAAAGGAACTATGAGAACACTAATTTATGTACTACTAGTACTACTTGTTCTTGCACTCGCATGGTTCTTACTTTTCAGGCTTGGTGTACTCTGACAAAAATCAAGCCCTGACTACAGCCCGTAAAACCATCCGCCAATACACTATCTGGCTGCCATGTATCTAGCCAAGGAACACAAGCATATATCTGCTTTTTTCTGCAGCGCCGCCTCCGCATCGGCTATCCCATAGCCACCCAGCTCATGGAAAAGCTGGAAGAAGAGGACTTCGACAGAGAACTCGGCTAGCAAGAATAAAAATAGGTCTTGCCCTAGCTTACCCATTAGAGTTATCATAGTCATATGAAAAAAGAGGAGTGGCGGAAATGAAAAGGAAATTAATCACGGTTGCAGTAAGTGGAGCCTTTGACCCAATACATGTAGGTCATATTGCGTATATACGAGAGGCGGCCAAACTAGGTGACAGGCTGGTGGTGATACTGAACAACGACAATTTCCTGCTTAGGAAAAAAGGGTTTGTGTTCAGGCCATTCGAGGATAGAAAAGAAATCCTGGAGAGCATCAAAGGTGTGGATGAGGTTATCTCGTCTGTGGACGACGACCAGACAGTCTGTAAAACCCTGGAATTGGTCAAGCCCGATATATTCGCCAAAGGGGGATACCGAACGGGCCCCGAAAATATTCCCGAAGTAGAGACTTGCCAATCCATCGGCTGCACAGTAGTCACCAACGTCGGAGGAGGCAAACTTCGAGCCGATAGGGAGCTGGATTCAAAGATTAAGGAATTTGGTAAGCATGAGACGGGCACGGTGGAAATCGACTGCCCCTACTGTGATGACCATCCCATATTAAAAGAGAGGTGTCTTCATTGTAGAGGCAAAGGTAAGGTAGATGTAGGAAAGTCGGAGTAAATGGGGGATGAAAAATGAAAATCAGCGCGCGAAATGTCCTGAAGGGGAAAGTCAAGGAGATCAAGCCTGGTATAGTCAACACCGAAGTTACGGTTGAGTTGCCCGGTGGAATGTCTGTAGTATCAGTTATTACCAAAGAATCGGCGGAGAACCTGGGTCTCACCAAAGGTAAAGAGGTTTATGCTGTAATCAAGGCATCCAATGTCATGATTGCGGTGGACTGATTAACCCGCACTAGGGCTGAACGTATTCTACTTGTTTAATGTCTTTCGGGTAACAGTGCAACGAAATGTGTCCCAGTTTCCCTGATTACATACCCACTACACCTTGTTGTATTTAATGTTTGGTCTTTGGGGATTTGACAAACCCATGAGTAGTCTCACCCCAACCTTAAGTCCGAATATACTTTTTCACCACCCTAACTCCTTGCCTGTTATAAAATAACAAATCATTGCTACAACACCAAATAAGATTGGCATACACATAATTGAAACGAACACAAGTAAGGCTATCAGTAAGATTCTACTTCGTTTTTCTCTACGAATCAGCCCTACAATACCTATGATTGCCCCTACAAGAAATATGAAGACGCTAAACCAATCAGTATCAATGCCAAAAATCCCATACATAGGTATTACTAATGGGAAGGAGATGATGCCAACTCCCATTATAATGAAGGACGCTGTTATTAGTTTGCCAAACTTTTTTATCATTTTCTTCATTTCCAATTAACCTCCTCTCATGCAAGGCAATAGAAACCAGAATATGCTATTGAGCCCTTGCAAAGTTCAGCACATTATCATCTAATGTTTTTGTCGAAGAAGTCTGCCAGTAGTTTTGAAATCTCAGTACTTATCGGTGTTACAGTACCACCGCTAGCATGTACATATCGCTGCCGGCATTGGTTCGGATTTCCCGACGCTGATACTTGATTGTAAGGTGGCTGCCTATACTGTTGCCATTGCTGGTCAGGATACTGATAATCGTACGATACAGATGGTGGCTGAGGCGATATCTGTTGTATTGCACAGCTTAAGTTGATGCCGCAATTGCCACAAAACCGGTCGCTACAAGCGACCCGTGCGCCACATCGGGGACAGAAGTGTATCTGCCACATCAACATTAACCCCTTCTTGGGTAATTAGTCCATAACTTTGTTTAAATATGACTTAAAACCTTTCAAAGGCTCTGCCCATTTACAGTGATTAATCTATTTGCTCTTGCTGGTAGGCGATACAGTTTTCTCCTTCAATTGTCTTTCCAAAGTCTTCGTTTGGTGGATGTCCAGGCTACCCAGTTCGTCAATATATTCCTGGGCCCCCTGTTCGGAAAGGGCATAAGTGGTGAGGCCATGATTATTGTGTTGGGCTGTAAGAATACCATTTTCAACCAAGTTTGTAATTGCATCTCTTAAGCTAATCGCTGAAGTATTCAGGGCTCTAGCCATGGTGTACAGGCTTAACTTTGCCTTGGGATGTCTTACCCAGAAGCGGAGTAGCCTGAATTGCATGCCAGTGCAATTTATGTCTTCGAGAAATGACAGCACATCGTAACCTGCTATTCGACCTATTCTGTCATCAGTTACCATGTCCGTTTTCTCCTTTTTCACTACTTTTTATCTGGATTCCAATCGCTCGCTTATACGTTTATGATATCAAGAGAATATTAATTTCCAGTTAAAATTTTGAACCAATAATCGTTCTCTACTTATTAAACGAGTAATACGACAAAAGGTTTATAAACATGGCTGTGCATAAATAATCAGAAGCGGAACAGCTATGGAAAAGCTGGAAGAAGAAGGCTTTGGCAGGGAACCCGAGAACGGAACATCAAAATTTGAAGCGACCTCGAAAAGGCCTGTCTGTGCCTGCTCGAACCAACCGTTATCGGAGCCAACGTCTGCTTTGCGACGACTGCTCACTTTGTGAGGTTCGAGAAGGAACCATAACTCTTCGTACTCGTGTTATCCGATATGGTAGAACTAATATATTTAATATCGGACAACCGCATCATGTATAAGATATTACTATCAGTCGGCCTAAAATCATCTGCCGTGACATGAGCTTCAGGTTTGGATACAAAGAAAAGTATCCAGTCATTATTGATCAACAATAATTTAACATTTATCCTACTACCATCAAGAGAAATTGCACTGAGTTCGTGAGGTAATTTTTCAGATGTTACGACAACTATGGGAAGTTTATCATAATCTGCTTTAGCAGTGCGCTCGGCTAAATTTGTAGTCAAAGTAGGTAACAATAAGACGAAATATATAACCAAAATAATAATGGCTAGAATTGCATGTGCCCTGTGTGCAGTAATAGGTCGTAAAGCAAGCCAGGACATAGAAATATGAATTATCCACATTAATGGTATTGCGATTATGCCAATAGCCCATCCCATCATTAAACCAGATAACCAAGGTGAATTAATAGCAGTATTACTAACGAAAAATAGACGGCACAATAACACAGCGTAGAGAATCATGCTTATAAACATTATTAATTGTGTTGTTATCTGCGATTTGGATTTTGAAAAATCTATTAGAAATGGATGATTTTGGGTAAATGAATCATAAATAAGCCAAATCCCGTGAATTGTCCCTAGAAGAATCATGAATACTGGGATACAGAAAAACATATATTCTTGTGTAGAAAAGCTAACTGCTCCCAGAGGAATAGAGAAATACCTTGTACTGCACCCCTTAAAATCAAGCCATTGCTAAGAGAGTAGCCTGGCTATTTTGATATTCCTCCTCAAATTTTTCCGGTGACTTATAACCAAGTGTCGAGTGTAGGTACTTGCCATTGTAGTACTC
>VGOP01000020.1 GCA_016875875.1 Chloroflexota bacterium
CGCTGCCGAGGCTCTGAAGAAAATTGAAAGCCAGAAATACAACCTCATCCTGGCGGATATCAAGATGCCGGGCATGAGTGGCGTGACATTATACAAGCGTATTCAAAAGATAGATAAATCGCTAGCCAGTAAAGTGGTCTTCATCACCGGCGATATTATGAGTGCCGATACCGAAAGGTTCCTCTCCGAGACCAAAGTTGCCCATATTGACAAGCCCTTTGATGCTGAGCAGCTAAGCAAAGAGGTGAAACGCGCTTTAACCCGAAGTCGGTAGAAGGTCACATCCCGTTGCACAGCAGTCTGATTTGTTGGTTCTTGCGTGTGCCACCAATTCCATGGCCACTGGTTCCGGGGATAGGTGAATTGTCAGCCGCCGGATATAAGAGGCAGAAATGAGAGAGTGTCCTTGTCCCTTAGAATTCTGTCTAGTGAGGCTACTTCGAGGTTGACGGCTACAAGGACCATCCCCTCTTCTAAGGGGAGAGCAGGATACTGCTGTCTGACGTATTGAAGGGCATCGTTGACCCTAGTCTTTTCCGTTATAGGCATATCTATGCTGTCTGTATTGGTTACAACGCGCTGCATTCCGAGGAATTTAATTGATACTACCATCTTTCTTGCTCAAATGCCTAGTTGGTTGAATAGCTGCCTTGCCTGCTCGTCCATGAGACCGAATTTTTCCACTGTTTCACGCTTTGGTATCCCTTCGGAGGTAAAACCTTTCTTTTCGTAGACTATATCGCAGAGATACTGATAGGCTTCAATCCTTTTCTCCATGAGAAGTTTATGCCTTTGCTCCGGACTCGCCGGGACTTTGTTATCGCCAAGCTGTTGCTGCAACCATTCATCATAATACTCAGCCCGAGCCTCATATTCATTGAAAAAGGCAGGACCTATTGCCCTCTGGGGTATCTGATCGTTAGCCCGAGTCCCTTTTCCATGACGCAGATTGATTAGCTTTTGAAGTATATACAGCCTTTCTGAGTCGTCCAATACGTCCTGGAGCGTTTTGTTGCTGCCCGTTGTGGCATTGAGATAGGCGACGTAATAGGCTAGTGTGGGCAGATTCTTTGAGGGTTCAGTAGTATTAGCCGCCTCCGGGTTTCTTACGTCTATCCAGGGGAGCTTGCAGAGTCCGGTGGCGTTGAACCAGGTGCGAATCAGGGGGAACCACTTAAGCGCGTTCGCCTTGTGCTCTAAGGTGGGCAGTTCCTTATGAACCTGGTCGATGAATATCAGCCATGCCTCGTCATGTTGCGGTCCTTTAAGGGCAAAGCCATATCCACCCTGCTGGGCGAGCGACTCTTTGGTAATGTACATGGAGAACTCAAGGCCTTTGACTTCCATGCCAAACTTGTTGAGCTCAGCCATGACAGTATCTTGAGAGGTGCCATTTCGGGAGGCATACTTCGCGGAAACCCATTTCTTGCCCCTGGCTACACCCTGGCCAACAATCTTACCGAAACCTTGCCCACTGGCTATTTCATGCAACAATCTATCTGCAGTATCTATGTTGCCGAATGTCAGCTCATAACCTACATCATCGGCAGTCAGAAATCCGCGCTGGAAACATTCCATAAAAAAGCTAATTGTCACGCCCGTGGAGATGGTATCGATGCCATATTCATCGCAGTACCAGTTATATTCCATGACAAAATGGGGGTCGAAAACACCCATGCAGGAGACCGCGCCAACGGTTTCATACTCAGGCCCGTCGATGTTAACTACCTTCCCTGCCTTCGGGCCCCGTGTAAGTTCGACATTTTCAGACCCCTTAGCGCAGGCAAGGTTGCATCCATAGTAACAGCCATCGGGTATCTTCTTACTGAAGTACTTATCAAGGAAGACCTGTGCAAACAGCTTGGAGGACTCAGGGCTCTGCCCGTACTGGTAGTTATTTATAGGGAAAATGTGGAATTTGTCCATATACTCGGATAGGCCTGTAGTTCCCCATGTAGCCAGGTGTAGCTGTTGAGGGTCGCACTTGGAGACAACCGCCTTTAGCCGTGAACCCGCCTGGCGCACGCCTTCTTTATCTATAGCATTGTTCCCGTTTACCTTTGACAGGCTAGAACGCACCACAATGCCTCGTAGTCCCTTGTATCGCATAACGGTACCGGTACCACCCCTGCCGGCCTGTTTTGAGCGGATGCGCCTCCGCCTTACGTCAAAGAACAGGCTATTGACAATACCGAACCTGGCATTGCAGGCGCCTTTGCCCGCGGTTACGGCAGCAAGGGAATCGCTGTATTCCCCACCATTAACGTCTTTCATCAGTTTCTCTCCAAAGGAAAGGGCGCCATCATCGATTTCTCTATCGTGGGCCGGCGCAGCGGCAATACTGATGGTCTGCGCATCGCCGTCAATCAAAATAACAACATCTCCATTAGATATGCCAGAAACAGCCAGTGCATCAAAACCGGCACGTTTCAAGAGTGGCCCGAAATGACCGCCGATGTTGGAATCGATGAACGTATCTGTCAGAGGCGAAATAGTGCCAACTATGAATTTGCCTGTTCCTGGGAAGGCCGGCTCATTACCCAGTGGCCCGCTGGCCATTACCAGAATATTATCAGGACTATCATAGCGCGTCTCCCGCGTTGTGCCGTCCCAAATCAGTTTAAGTGCGTAGCCGCGCCCGCCGACGTATTTATTCTTGAAATCAGGCGGTAATTCCTGAACGGTGATTTCCTGCTTGCCCAGATTTACCCTGAGTATCCGGTCTGTATAACCGCCGACAACCTTGGCCGGCTTGTATTTGATTTGGTGTAGTATTTTCATTCGATTAGCTAAGAATCATAGCGTGGCACACGAGTTGCTATTATAACCTTTTACATGCGTAATGAGCAAAGGTGATGTTTTTCTGAAACTAGCATTCTAACAACAAGCCCTTGCATGTTTTAGTATTTCATTCTAATATGTTGGTAGCCAAAGGAAGGGGGGCTATGGTAGTAGTATTTTGGTATATCCTCCTGGGTGCAATCCTAATAGGTATTGGTTTAATACTTTATTTCCGAGGAAAAGCTTTAATGTGTTTAGAGAAAACGAAGGCTATTGGTAGGCTATTTTACGCTGGTAGTCTATTGTGTATTGGGCTCGGCGGTATAGCTTTTCTCTGCCCAATTGTTATTTGGATATTGTTGTTTGGGTAGTGTTAGGCTGCTGATAACGGGCCCGCTATAGTTGTTTTTATTTGGTGGTACGAATAAATATCTTCCAATAGCGCAGGTGATTAGGAGGCGGCGCATGAATAGAGGACGATGGTGGTTCATGAATATCAAGTCGTTTTTTATGCCTGATATAGGCAAGGTTGTTATTACTATTATCCTCTTGTCTTTGAGTACTGTTTCCAGATATGTAGCACCAATTCCACATGATGTTATTACTGAAGGAAGAGATATCTATATGGGGTTTCCAATGCATTTCGTTTTGGTTCTGACCTATTTCGGCAGTATTTGGCGGATTCATATCCTTTGGCTTGGATTGATGGTTGACTTGGTTGTATATTACTTCATTTCCTGTATAGTGATATGGGATTATGATACGATCAGGAAAAAACTAAGCAAAGCAGGGGAAAAAAATTCTTAGCGTCTCGATAAGGTTAAATAACGCAAATTGTATTTTATGATGTAATTTCTTCGAGTGTCTGTTCAAAATGCTTTACATGCTCTTTTAAGTGCCTTACATAATCTATCATCAAATCCTTCAGTGTAATTCTGTCTCCATCTGATTTTATCCAGTAGTTCTCTAATTTACCCTCATCTGCTCCTTTAATTATGTTGCCGATTAAGACGTTGTATTGCTTCCAGAGCAATATTACGTCGGAAAAATCTAGCTCATTGTATCTTTCGATCTCAAGCCATCTCGAGTTATCTTTGCCGTACCCGGGGAATATCAGTTCATCTACAATCTGCAATCTGACAAATCGTTGATGATTGTTGGATGCGGAATCAATTAAATGTCCCATGATTTCTTTCAAAGTCCATTTACTATTGCCTGGTCTTTTTGAAGTGATTTCGTTATCCAGACCTGTACTGCACCCCTTAAAATCAAGCCATTGCTAAGAGAGTAGCCTGGCTATTTTGATATTCCTCCTCAAATTTTTCCGGTGACTTATAACCAAGTGTCGAGTGTAGGTACTTGCCATTGTAGTACTC